>DATIAB010000001.1:0-18991 GCA_035458265.1 Ornithinibacter sp.
GGCAGCCCGATGACCGCGAAGACGATGCCACTGGCGGTCGCGTTGATCGCAGCGAGCACCACACGCGAGGCGATGTAGCCGCCGACCTTGATGCGGGTGAGGTCCCACGCCGCGAGGAAGGGGACCTGCAGGTTGGGCCGGATCCGGTGGGCGAGCCACACGCGCAGGGCCGGCATCCCCGCCGAGACGTAGAAGACGAAGAACAGCAGGACGAAGACGCCGAAGAAGCCGGACAACACGGCGGCGACGATGCCGAGCACCCCCAGGGCGAGGTCGTCGGCGTAGGCGGTGAGGTCGGACGGGCTCAACCCGATGCTGTCGAGGATGGTGTCGAAGGTGAACGTGGACCCCGAGACCCGGTTGAACCAGGCGAGCGCGTCGGCCGCCATGCTCGGGACGGCTGCGATGAAGCTCGTCAGCTGCTCGACGAACAGGGCGCCGAAGAGCCCGAGGAAGATCACGAGGAAGACGGCTGCCAGCAGCATGACCAGGCCGGTCGCCAGGCCGCGGCTCATCCGCCGGGCGAGCCGGGCGACGAGCGGCTCCATCGCAAGGGCGGCGAACCACGCCATGAGGACGTAGTAGAACGTCGACGCGCCCCGCCACAGGACGAAGGCGAAGACACCGGCGATGACCAGTACCCCGACGACGAGCCAGGAGCGGCGCCACAGCGGCTGGGCCCCGTTGGGGGTCGCCTCGGCGGGCGCGGCGGTGACCGGCATGGCGCTCAATCTAGTGGTGCTCCGACCCCTGCCCGAGGACGCGGTCGAGGAAGGCGTTCCCGAAGACGTGGTCGGGGTCGACCCGCTCGCGCAGCGACGCGAAGTCACGCAGGCGGGGGAAGGCCTCGGCGAGGGCAACGGCATCCATCTCGAACACCTTGCCCCAGTGCGGTCGCGCCCCGAGCGGCACCAGCTCTGCCTCGACCTCGCGGACGACGCTGCGCACCGCCACCTCGTCGCGCACCCACGTGAAGTGCAGGGCCACGGTGTCCCGACGGTGGGCGCCGCTCAGCCACAGGTCGTCGGAGGCGATGGTTCGGATCTCGGCGACCTGGAGGAGCGGGGCGAACCGAGAGGAGATCCGCCGGAGGCGTCCGATGGCCTCCAGGGCGTGCTCGCGAGCCAGGAAGTACTCGCTCTGGAGCTCCTCGCCGTTGCTCGGGGTGAAGGCGAGCCGGAAGTGCGGGAGCCGGTCCAGCCAGGGACCGGGGACGCCTCCCTGGGGAGTCAGGGCCTGCGTTGCCCCGCCGCGCAGCATGTGCGACGTCCGCTCCGCGGCGACGGTGCCGAACAGGTCGTCGGGCGGTGCCTGCGTGGCACGGTGCTTGAGCCACATCTGGTCCACCCCGTCCCCGAAGCGGGTGAAGAGGCTCACGCTGTATGCGGCGCCGGTGATCTCGTCGAAGGAGCTCTCGACGACGGGCCAGGTCAGCCCCGTCCGCACCTCCTGGCACACCTCGAAGGACGGCTCCACGTCGAGCTCGAGGCGCGTGACGACGCCCAGCGCGCCGAGTGCCACCACCGAGCCGGCGAAGTCGGCGTCGGCCCGCGTCAGCCGGCGCGGCGAACCGTCGGGTGCGACCACCTCCAGAGCCCGCACCGACGCTGCCAGCGAGCCGGTGTGGTCACCCGACCCGTGGGTCCCCGTGGACACCGCCCCTGCCACGGAGATGTGGGGCAGCGAGGCCATGGCGCCCAGCGCCCATCCCTGCTCCTCGATCGCGGCGGCGAGCTCCCCGTACCGGACTCCCCCACTGACCGAGACGGATGCCGCGTGGTCGTCGATCCGGATGTCCGCCGGGAGGCCGGAGAGGTCGAGGAGCGTGCCATTGCTGTCGGCGAGGTCGGAGAACGAGTGGCGCGAGCCGAGGGCCCGCACCTCGGTCGAGCGGGCGACGACCTCGCACAGGTCCTCGACGGAGCCCGGCCGGACCAGCCGGACCGCGCGGTAGGCGTGGTTGCCGGCCCAGTTGGTGCCGATGTCCCTCACGGGACGGGGACCGGCCCGGTCGAGGCGCGCTCGACGAGGCGAACGGGGAGGCGGACCCGGGGGTGCACGGGCTCCCGCCCCGCGAGCAGCTCGACGAGCATCCGCAGGGCCGTCGCCCCCATGTCGTGCAGGGGCTGCGCCACCGTGGTCAGGCTCGGGCTGCAGAGCACGGACTCCGGGACGTTGTCGAAGCCGACCACGGACAGGTCCTGCGGCACCCGCAGCCCGAGCTCTCGGGCGACCTCGATGGTGCGGATCGCGGAGATGTCGTTGGCCGCGAAGACGGCCGTCGGCCGGTCCGGTCGCGAGAGCAGCTCATGGGCCGGCGCGGTCGCGGTCTCGACCCGGAAGCCGCCGACCCTCACCAGCCGTGCGTCCACCGGAACTCCGGCGTGCGCCATCGCGGCACGGAAACCGTGCTCACGCAGGCGCGCGGACTCCAGGTCCTCGCGACCGCCGAGCAGCGCGATCCGCGTGTGCCCCAGGCCCAGCAGGTGTCGAGTGGCGGCGATGGCCCCGGCGACGTTGTCGGCATCGACGGTGGGGATACCCACCGGGCCGGTGTGCGGGTCGATCGCCACGATCGGGATCTGGGCCGTCGCGGAGACCACCGTGGGCGTCACGAGGATGGCGCCGTCGATGAGGGTTCCCCCGAGCCGGCTCAGCGAGCGGTGCTCCCAACCGACGGCCGTGCCCGAGCGCCCACCCGAGTACGCGAGCAGCTCGTACCCGGTCCCACCGATCGCGCTGGAGACTCCCTTGAGCAGCTCGGTGCTGAAGGGCTCGAACTCGGCGACCAGCACCCCGATCACGTTGGTCCGCAGGCTCCGCAGACTGCTTGCGCCGAGGCTGGCCTCGTAGCCCAGCTCCTCGATGACCACGGAGACCTTGTCGATGGTCGCCTGGGCGACGCCATAGCGCCGGTTGACCACCTTGGACACCGTCGCCACCGAGACGCCGGCAGCGCGAGCGACGTCCTCCATGCGCACCCGCCCCGGCCTCGTCACGCGGCCGAGACTACCGGGCAGGATCGGGGGCAACGGCAAGCGCCGGTGGTCATGACGTCCCTGTCGATCCGCGGGCGGGTGTCACCGACGGCTCGTCCACCGGGGCCTGCTCGGTCACCACCCAGCGCTGGTCCTGAGTCGTGACGGTGTGCACCCCTCCTGTCAGGTCAACGCTCACCTGGGTCCCCTGGTCGGCGACAGAGGCACCCACCCACACGCACAGCTCACCGGGCTCGACGACGCGAGCACCAGCCCGGTTGGTGAATGCCAGCCGAGCCGGAGGCACGGTGAAGGTGACCTCGGCACAGGCGCCGGGCTCGAGGTGCAGGCGGTGGAAGCCGAGCAGCTGGGCCACCGGGCGGGTGACGGAGCCGATGACGTCCCGGCCGTAGAGCATCACGACGTCGTCACCAGCGCGGGTGCCGATGTTCGTCACCCGCACCCGGGCGACGACGGGCTCGCTCGTGCTGCCCGCAACCACGTCGAGCGCCTCGTGGCGGAACGAGGTGTACGACAACCCGTGACCGAAGGGCAGGACCGGGGTCGAGGCCAGGTTCGTCACGTCTGCGTCACCGCCGAGGACCGGGTGGAGGTAGGTGAAGGGCTGGGCGCCGCTGGACCGTGGCAGGCTGACCGGAAGCCGTCCGGACGGGTTGACCCGACCCGAGAGCACCCCTGCGATCGCACCGCCTCCTTCCTCCCCCGGGAAGAACGCCTGCACCACGGCGGCGCACCGTTCGAGGGCCCAGCCGACGGCGTACGGCCGGCCGGTCAGCAGGACGAGCACGACCGGCGTGCCCGAGTCGAGCACCGCCTCGACGAGGCGGCGCTGCACGCCGGGCAGCTCCAGGTCGTCGCGGTCGCACCCCTCTCCGACGGTGCCGCGGCCGAAGAGCCCCGACTGGTCGCCGACGACCACGACGGCGACGTCGGAGCGCACGGCGGCGGCGACGGCATCCGCGATTCCCGAGAGGTCGCCGTCGTCCACCGCGCACCCGCGCTCGACGGCGAGGTCGACGCCCGGCCACTCCGACTCGAGCGCCTCGCGCACGGTCCGGACCACGATGCCGGGCGGAGTACCGGGGTGCTGCGCGAGGACGTGGTTGATGAAGGAGTAGCAGCCGAAGAGTGCCTCCACGCGGTCCGCGTTCGGGCCGACGACCGCCACCCGCGAGGGCCCCTCGAGCGGCAGGGTCCCGTCGTTGTGAAGCAGCACCACCGACTCCTCAGCCAGCCGGGCCGCCACCCTGCGGTGCTCGGGGCCGTCGAGGTCGACCGCGGCCGGCGGCTCGTCGTCGAAGGTCGCGTCGAGCAGCCCGAGCTCCTCCTTCTGGGACAGGGCCCGCAGGACGGCGCGGTCGACCAGCGCCTCGTCGACCGTGCCGTCGCGCACCGCGGCCGCGAGGGGCTCGAGGTAGGCGTCACCCGAGGGGAGCTCGATGTCCACACCGGCTGCGAGGGCGAGCGCTGCGGCCTCGCCGAGGTCCCCGGCGACGCGGTGGAGCAGATGGAGGAAGGCGATGCCGAAGTAGTCGGCGACGAGCGTGCCGTCGAAACCCCACTGGTCCCGCAGCACGCCTGTGAGCAGGTCGGGGTCAGCAGCGACGGGCACCCCGTCGATCTCGCAGTAGGAGTGCATCACCGAGCGCGCGCCGCCGTCGAGGACGGCCATCTCGAAGGGGACCAGCAGGACGTCGGCCAGCTCGCGGGGACCGGCGTGCACCGGGGCGAAGTTGCGTCCGGCCTGCCCGCCCGAGTAGCCGACGAAGTGCTTGAGCGTGGCATGGACGCCTGCTGACTGAAGCCCCCGCACGTAGGACGTGCCGACCGCTCCCACGAGGTACGGATCCTCGGAGATGCACTCCTCCACCCTCCCCCAGCGGGGGTCGCGGATGACGTCGAGCACCGGTGCCAGGCCCTGGTGGACGCCGAGGTCACGCATCGAGGCACCGATCAGTGCGCCCATCTCCTCGACGAGGGCCGGGTCGAACGACGCACCCCAGGCGAGCGGTGTGGGGTAGGTGGCAGCGGTCCAGGCGGCCAGCCCCGTGAGGCACTCCTCGTGCACGAGGGCGGGGATGCCGAGGCGCGTCCCCGCGACCAGGCCCCGCTGCCACTCCCACAGCCACCGGGCGCGCTCCACCGGGTCGACGGGCCGGGTCCCGTACGGGCGAGTCAGGTGGCCCAGCCCGTGCCGCGCCGCACCGTCGAGGTGTTGCGCCCCGCCGAAGTCGCCCTGCAGCGGAGCGACGGCCTCACCCTCGCCCTTGTCCCAGAAGCCGACGATCTGGGCGAGCTTCTCGTCCAGCGTCATCCGGTCGAGCAGGTCACACACCCGGGCCGAGGCGGTGGCGAGGGTTGGTGCTGGAGAGCTCGGATCGAGCGTCGACGGGACCTGGACTGGGTTCACGGTCGGATCCTCCTGGTGGTGGGTGGGAGCAGATGGGACGAGTTCGTGGGCGGGTGGAGTCATCCCTTCACCGCGCCCTGGAGCCCGTTGACGATCCGCCGCTGCATGGCGAGGAAGAAGATCAACGCCGGGATCATCGCGAGGGTCGTGAACGCGAAGACCCCCGCGGTGTCGGAGGAGTACTGCGACGAGAAGTCGGCCACCCCCAGCGGGAGGGTCTTCATGTCGCCCTGCAGCAGCAGCAGCGGCAGCAGGTAGGCGTTCCACGAGGCGACGAACGCCAGCACACCGACGGTCACCACCGCCGGGCCGGAGAGCGGGACGATGATCCGCCAGAAGACCTGGATGCGGGACGCCCCGTCGATGAACGCGGCCTCCTCCAGCTCGTTCGGGATCGCCATCAGGAAGGGCCGCAAGATGATGATGGTCACCGGCAGCGCGAACGCGGCCTGCGGCAGGGCCACTCCCCACCAGGTGTTCCCCAGGTGCAGCTGCCCCGTGATGATGACGAACAACGGGATGATCGCGACGGTTGCCGGGAAGAGCAGGCCGAGGACGAACACCATGTACAGGGGCTCGCGCCCGCGGAACCGGTAGCGCGCCAGCGGGTAGGCGGCCATCAGTCCGAACACGACGGCGACCACCGTCGTGATGACCGCGATGACCGTCGAGTTCAGGGCGTACCGCCAGAAGGTGGGGTCGGCGAGGACCCGCTGGTAGTTGTCCAGGACCCAGGGGTTCGGGAGGGCTGCCGGCGACTCGGCCAGCTGGGCGTTGGTGCGGAAGCCGCCGAGCACGGCGTACATGACCGGGCCCAGCGTTGCCGCGACGACGATCAGCGCGACGAACCAGACGAGGGGCGTGCCTCCTTGGGCCGGCCCCGAGGCGCGGGGACGGCGCAGCTTCTGGCTGGTGTCGACCGTGGTGCTCATCGGACCCTCCTCGTGCCGGCATCCGCGTCGACGACGTCTCGCCTCAGGACGAAGTACTGGTAGCCGATCGCCAGGACGAGTGCCACGGCGAAGAGGATGACCGACGCTGCCGTGGCGATCCCGTAGTTGTAACGCTTGGTGCCCTCGTTGATGAGGAAGGTGGCCATCGTCGTCGTCGCGTTCGCGGGGCCACCACCCGTGAGGATCCAGACCATGTCGAAGAGCTGGATGGAGCCGATCAGCGACAGGAATCCCCAGGTGCGCAGCGTCGGGCCGAGCAGCGGCACGGTGACCCGCCTCTGGGTCTGCCACCACGTGGCACCGTCGATCTGCGCGGCCTCGATGAGCTCGTCCGGGACTCCCTGGAGCCCGGCGAGGAAGAGCAGGACGGCCAGGCCGAGGTACTTCCAGGTGAGCACGACGAACACCGTGTAGAGAGCGACGTCGGGGGTCCCCAGCCAGCCCTGCTCCGGGCCGGAGATCCCGACCCCGGCGAGCAGGGTGTCGATGACGCCGTACTGCGGCTGCAGCAGCTGGAACCACACGACGCCCGCAATCACCTCGGACAGGACGTACGGCACGAAGATGATGGTCCGCAACACGCCCTGCCCCCGCATCCTGCGGTTGAGGAGGAGCGCGATCGCCAGGCCGACGGGCAGCTGGATGAGCAGTGACAGGACGACGATCACCATGTTGTGCGTGAACGCGCCGATGAAGACGTCGTTCGTCAGCACCGACACGTAGTTCTTCAGGCCCACGAAGTCGACCAGGGGCCCGAAGCCCTTCCACCGGTAGAGCGAGAACTGCACGGCCCGGATGATCGGCCAGACGACGAAGACCGTGAAGAGCAGCAGCGCCGGGCCCACGAAGAAGACGACTTCGAGGGCCATCCGCCCGGAGGCCCGACGGCCTCCGGGCCGGCGCCCCCGGAGGGCCGACCGGGCGGGTGCACGGTCGGCGCCTCCAGCGGCACTCGAGCTCGCTTCGCGGGAGTCCGCGGAGACGGTCATCGGATCACTTCTCCGCGTCAGCCGCCTGCTGCGTCTTCTCCACGATGTCTTGCGGAGTCGCCTCGCCGGCGAACATCAGCGCGATCTCGTCGTTCATCGCGCCCCCCACGGCCTGCCCGAAGGCGGTGTCGAAGTACAGCTGGACGTACGGAGCAGCGTCCCTCACCTTGAGGAGCCCGCTCAGGGCCGGGTCCTTGACCGAGCCGGATGCGGCCGGGTTGGTCGGGAGCCCCATGTCGCGCTCCGCGAAGCCTTTCTGGACCTCGTCGGACAGGAGGTACTTGGCGAACTCCACAGCGGCATCCGGGGCGTCCTTGGCCACGCCCCAGGCGTCACCACCACCGAGCGCGGCGCTCTGATCGCCCTGCCCACCGGCGACGGACGGGAACGGGAACCAGCCGGTGTCCTCGCCCAGCCCCTTCTTGTCCTCGGTGAGGCCCTGCATGACGCCGGGCTCCCAGTGGCCCTGCATCTCCATCGCGACCTTGCCGGTGGCGAGCAGACCCGATGCGCTTCCCGGGCCGGTCTGGGCCGGGGTGGACAGGAATCCCTTGTTGAACGGCTCGGCAGCGATGACCTTCTCCAGGTCCTCACCGGCCTTGATGAAGCACTGGTCGGAGAAGTCCAGGCTCTTCACGGCGCCCTGGAGCACCTCCTGCGGGCACTCGCGCAGCGCCAGGTAGTACCAGTAGTGGGCCGCCGGCCACTTGTCGCCCGCGCCGACGGAGACCGGGGCGATGCCTGCGGCCTCCAGCTTGTCGATGGTGGCGTAGAACTCGTCCATCGTGGCCGGGGGGGTCGTGATGCCGGCCTTCTCGAAGAGCGACTCGTTGTACCAGAAGCCGACGACGCCCAGGGAGAACGGGAGAGCGTACGTCTTTCCGTCGACCTGGAACCCGGCGACGCTTCCGCCGAGCGTGTCGATGACGTCCTTCGCCTGCTCGGAGAGGTCCTTGGTCAGGCCGGCCTCCACGTGGTCGGCGAGCTCACCGCCGCCGCGCTCCATGTAGACGTCCGGAGCCTCCCCGCCCTGGAAGGCCGCGTCGAGCTTGGTGAGCATGTCCTCGTGCTGCATCGCGCTGATCTCGACGGTCACACCGGGGTTGGCCGCCTGGAAGTCCTTGGCCACGCTCTCGTAGTACGCCTTGCCGGGGTCGGTGTTGGAGTTGTGCCACCACGAGATGGTCACCGGGCCGCTGGCATCAGCGGTGCTCTCGGTCGTGTCCTCGCTGCCCGTTCCGCAGGCGGCCAGCACCGCTGCTACCGCGCCGACTGCGATGGCCCGTGCTATCGGGGTAGTGCTCATCTGGGTGCGCTCCTCGCCATTGAGAATGTTGGGACACCCCCAACGTGGCAGCGGGCGGCGGGGGTGTCAAACGTTTTCGATAACGTTATCGAACTGTTGCCGGCTGCACGTGGGAGGGCTCTCCGGCCCGGCCCGCTGGGCCGGTCACCGCAGCCTGCGTCGCTCCCCCTGACGTCCGCGACGGCCATTCGCCGCAACGGCCGGTTGGCCCACCGTCACGTGCCGACGCCCTCCATCTGGGTCACCGGTGTCTGATGAGGAACACCACCGCCGCCGGGCGCGTCACGGTCATTCCGTGCGCGGCAGTTCGGGACGTTCCCCAAAGTCATGGACGGTGCGATGTGACGCGGGACCTCACAATGCTCCGGCTCCCCACAGGAAGAACACGATTGCGAATGCGGCCGCAGCCACGGCCCCGAGGGCAACGACGGTCCTGCTCGTCCGCGATGACCGTTGCGTTCCCGTCGTCGAGCCGTCTCCCACCGCCGGTGAGGGCGGGACACCGATGAGGGCGCCTATGGCGACGCTCACCACGATGATCGGGATGCCCAACACGACCAACGGGTCGCCGATCTCGTAGTAGTCACCACTGAGGGCTGCTCACCATCGGCCGCATGAGCGTGCGGCGGGATGGGGACACGCTGAGCACGAGCCTCCGCGGACCGCCGTCCCGCTCACACTCGTTCGACGCGGTCGGCCTGCGGTCCTCGATCGCTCTGTCTCACCTGGTACCGGACCCGATCGCCCTGGTGCAGCGCGTCTGCGCCTCGAAGCACCGACACGTGCACGAACAGGTCCGCGCCTCCAGCGTCCGGGGCGATGAAGCCGAACCCCCGCTCCGCGTCGTAGCGCGCAACCACTCCCTCGCCGCCGCGCGCCGGGACCTCGGATGCCACCAGGTGTCTCGACCGAGCACGCGTCGTCGGCATCGCGGGTGCGCCCCGCGGCGTCGAGCTGCGTGCGAGGCGCACGTCGCGAGCCTGCGGGCCCTTCTCGCTCACGACGGTGTCGTACGTCACCCGGTCCCCCTCGGCGAGCTCGGGGAGCCCGTCGGCCAGCGCCCGGACGTGGACGAAGACATCGGGGCCGTCCGACTCGGGGGTGATGAAGCCGAAGCCCTTGTCCCCGTCGTACCAGGACACGGTGCCGTCCGCCCCGTCGGATGCCACCGGCTGCTGGGCCGCCTGGGTTCCCAAGGGGAGGAGGTGGTCGGCCTGCGGCCCCTTCTCCCCGTCGATGACGAGGAACGCCGCCCGCTGCCCCTGCGAGAGCACGCCGCCCCCCACGATGGCCGAACTGTGCACGAAGACCTCCGCACCACCGCCGTCGGGCGTGATGAAGCCGTACCCCTTGGCAGGCTCGTACCAGGCGACGGTGCCGAGCACGCCCAACGGGGTATCGGCGGCCCGGTCGGCCGTGACCCGGACGCGGCGCGCCTGCGGGCCACGGTCGCCCTCGCCGATCTCGAACTCGACCACCTGCCCCTCCCGGAGCAGCTTCATCGCGTCATCGCTGAGGATCTCGGACGCATGCACGTACAGGTCCTCGGCCTCCTGCCCGAGGGCGATGAAGCCGAACCCCCGGTCGGCGTCGAACCAGCGGACGGTTCCCTCGGTCACGGCTGACTCCTTGTCGAAGCTACGGTCGGTGTTCCCCCAGTGTCCCCGACGGGCGTGCGACACGCGCCCGGCACCAGACGGTGCCGCACTGTCTGACACGTGCCCGACCGCGACATCCACCGCACCCGGCGCCACGGTCGCCTCATTCCTCCCGCCTGACCGGCAGTCACGCTTGGTCCAGCAAGTGGCGCTCGATGCGGCCCGGAGCACGGGTCTGCCGGCACCTCCTCCTGGGCACGACCTCGCCGACTGGTCCGACGCCGTGGACTCCCAAGGGTGGTCTCGAGACGCCGAAGGTGAGTGGCGCCAAGCCGAGGACGACTTCGCCCGTGCCGTGCCGCGGCGGCTCTCCGCCACGCTGCTCAAGCCCGCTCTCGAACAGGTGCAGCCGAGGACTCCCTCTACGAAGGCATCGCGGCACTGGGGCTCGACGCTGTTGTGGAACACCTGGACCCAGCGAGGTAGGAGCTGCTCGCGAGTGGCACTGACGGCGGCAGAACCCATGAGATCCGGTCAAGGCCTCACGCTGATGTGCGGACGAGGCCGGATCCTGACGACCTGGGCATGCGCCGTTGTCTGAGGACCGTCGCCGTGCCACTCTCAGTCCATGCTGCGCATTGGAGCGGTTGTCCTGAACGTCGCGGACATCGGTGACTCCGGCTCTTTCTGGTCCAGCGCACTGGGGTATGCGCAGCAACCAGGCAACCCAGCCTTCTTGGTGCCCAAGCAGGGCCATGGTCCACGAGTACACCTCGACCAGGACGACCGCACTCACCTCGATCTCTGGGTCGACACGGAGGAAGAGCAGCTGGCCGAGGTCGAGCGCCTCATCTCGCTCGGCGCCAGCCGAGTGGACTGGCAGTACCCCGACGACGCCGATTTTGTCGTGCTTGCCGATCCTGGCGGCACACTCTTCTGCGTCATCGACCTGAGCACGTAGAGCGACGAGATCTGCTCCACCCGCAGCACGGTCGGACGTCCTCGTCGCCGCGGTCGGGTGCACGATCGGATGCGTCGGGTTCAGCTGGGCGCCCGCCGCTCGTCGTCGGCCGGGAGGTCCGCGATGCCGGTTGCGGTCACCAGGCGCAGTCGCTGGACGTCGACGCTCGTGACGTAGTCGTCGACGCGGTCGAGGAAGTACCGGGTCGTGGCCTGCGACTCGTGCTCGGCCAGGGCATCTTCGCTGGTGTAGAGCTCGTAGAAGATGCGGACGTCGGGCTCACCAACGAGCGCGTGCACCGCGTAGGCCAACGTGCGGGGCTCGTGGGCGACGATGCCCGCCACCGTGTCGCGCATCAACGCGTCGAACGCCTCGGCCCGCCCGGGCCTGAGCGCGAAGCGGACCACCAAGCCGAACTGGGACATCTGCTCCTCCTCGGGACGAGCCGACCATCCCACGTCGGGGGCTGCGACACGGTGAAGATGGAGGTCGCCGCGCGGTCCAGGTCGGCGTCCCACGAGGCTGAACATCCCCGGCGAGGAGCGAGGTCGGCAGTCGCGCGGGCCGCGGCAATTGCGTGGGTGGCCCTGCGGACATGCAAAGGTCGCTCCGGCCCGGTCCGATCTCGCTTGGTCGGCCCTCGGGAGTGGCCCACTGCATGTCCGGGGGTTCGTACCGGTGCTGAAAACCTCGGGGACACGCGCCGGCAGGCCTTTGACCACGCCCGGCGACCCGCCTCCGCGCGGTAGATGCGCGTGGTTGCCCTTGGTTCAGCCGGGCGTTCTGAGCAACTCGATGGTGCACGTGGGCCCGGTCGCCCCAGCCAGCCGGCGGTCGCCGGTCAGCAGGGTCGCGTCCAGGGCTTCGGCCAGCGCGACGTAGGCGGCGTCGCATGTCGTGAGGTTGTGCCGCAGGTCCCATCAGGGTGCCAGCAGGGGGACGTGCGAGGCTCGATGCATCGGCGGTGCCGCGTGGTCGGTCAGCGCGAGGTTCGCCCGACGGGTGTCGAGAAGCCCAGTGCCGAAGCGCAAGTTCGCCATTCGGAACGTGCGCGAAACGCGCGCCCCGCCGCCGGCGCGGTCATGCCGGCGACACCACTGGCCACGATGTACTGCCCGTCGGTAGCGCTGATCGTCCCAGTGCATGGCGCCGCCGCCGCCGAACCCCGCATTCCCCCACGACCGCACCCAAGCGCCGTCGGCCATGACGTGGTGCGATCGCGCCTGGTGACCTGCCGCGCCGGCATCACACCGGCGGCGACCAGGCCAAGGAAGCAGGGCCCCGCCAAGGCTCACCTCGCGCACCACGAACGCTCGATGTTCATCAGGAAGCCGCTCCACTACTCGCATCAGGACGCAGCCCGAGAGTAGGCTCGGCGACGCGATTCGGGTCCCGGACCTGACTGCAGTCGGAGGAGAAGCCCATGCCCAGATCCGTCACAGCCGTCGTCAGCTCCCTGATCCTGCTCGGGCTGGCAGCCACTGCCCCGGCCGGCGCGCAGGCTCCGGTTGAGCCCGTCCGCTTCGCCACCTTCAACGCCTCACTGAACCGCAACTTCGAGGGGCAGCTGGTCGCCGACCTGTCGACGACGACCAATGCCCAGGCGCGGACGGTGGCCGAGATCATCCAGCGCACGCGCCCGGACGTGCTGCTGATCAACGAGTTCGACTTCGTGGAGAACGGTCAGGCGGCCGAGCTCTTCCAGGACAACTACCTGTCCGTCGGCCAGATGGGTGCCGACCCCATCGACTACCCCTACTCGTACGTGGCGCCGTCGAACACCGGCATCCCGTCGGGCTTCGACCTCAACAACAACGGCGTGATCGGCGGGCAGGACGACGCCTTCGGGTTCGGATTCTTCCCGGGCCAGTACGGCATGGCCGTCTTCAGCAGGTACCCGATCGACACCGACGCCGTGCGCACCTTCCAGCACTTCCTGTGGAAGGACATGCCCGGTGCGCTCCTGCCCGACGACTCCTCCACCCCCGAGCCGGCTGACTGGTACTCCCCGGAGGAGCTGGAGGTCTTCCGGCTCTCGTCCAAGAGTCACTGGGACGTTCCCATCCGGATCGGTGCCCGAGAGGTCCACTTCCTGGTCAGCCACCCCACGCCGCCGGTCTTCGACGGCCCGGAGGACCGCAACGGAACGCGCAACCACGACGAGATCCGGCTGTGGGCCGACTACGTCACTCCCGGCCCGACGTCCGGCTACATCTACGACGACGATGGCGTCCATGGTGGCTTGGAGCCCGGTTCCATGTTCGTCATCGCCGGGGACCAGAACAGCGACCCGCTCGACGGGGACAGCATCCCCGGGTCGATCCAGCAGCTGACCGAACACCCTCTGGTCAACACCGGCGTCACTCCCGAGAGCGAGGGCGCGGCGGAGGCGACCGCACTGCAGGGCGGCGCGAACCTGACGCACCGCAGCGACCCCCGCTTCGACACCGCCGACTTCAGCGACACGGCGCCGGGCAACCTCCGAGCGGACTACGTCTTGCCCCGGGTGAACCTGCGCATCCAGGACGCCGGCGTCTTCTGGCCACCACAGGATGACCCCCTGTCCAGGCTGACCGGCGTGTTCCCCTTCCCCAGCTCGGACCACCGCCTCGTCTGGGCCGATGTCACCGTCCCCGGGGCCGGTTCTCGAAAATCCTGACGTGTCCTGCGTGTGGCGCTGGTCCACACCAGGCTTGGTTCTTGCCACTTCCTGACCGGGACCCCGGGCAGGGACACCCGGGTCGAAGGCGCAACCGAGATCCGGGTCAGGCCCGGAGGCGCTGCTCCTTGGGCAGCCTGCGCACCTTCGCTCGGCGGCGGCGCCGCTCGGGCACCATCGACCGCATCTCCTCGAGCTTGCCGAAGCACAGCAGGCGGTCCTGCGCCTCGAGGACCTGGCCGGGTCGCGGGTTGGGGAGGACCGTCGTGCCGCGGTGCAGTGTGAGCACCGTGATGTCGCGGTCGCCCAGTCCGGATCCGCGCAGCGACATGCCGACCAGGTCGGATCCGGTGTGGACGACGAGCTCGGCGACCCCGTAGCCGGTCGAGATCGTGAGTCGCTGGCGAACGTCGATCTCGGGAAAGGCGACCTGGTTCGCGACGTGGTCGATGATCGCCCCCGCGACATCGAGATTCGTCGCGATCTCGATGCCCTCCAGACCGGGCGACGAGTTGACCTCGATGACGAGCGGACCGTCCACGCCTTCGAGCATGTCGACACCGGCGACGCGCAGACCCATGATCTGGGCGGCGCGCACGGCCGTCTGCTCGTAGACCGGGTCGAGGGTGACCGCCTCGACGGAGCCGCCCCTGTGGATGTTGGAACGGAACTCGTCTGCGTGTGCGGTGCGACGCATCGCCGCCACCACCCGGTCCCCCACGACGAGGGCACGGATGTCGCGGCCCTTGCTCTCCGTGACGAAGCTCTGGATCAGGACGTTCTGCTTCGTGCTGTGCAGCGTCTCGATGATCGCCTCGGCGACCTTGGCGCCCGGAGCCAGGATCACGCCGATGCCCTGGGTGCCCTCGAGCAGCTTGATGACCACCGGCGCGCCGCCGACGCGCTCGATGGCCGGCCGCACGTCCGCGCGGTTGCGCACGAACGTGGTCGCCGGCATCCCGATGTTGTGTCGGGACAGGATCTGGGTGGCCCGAAGCTTGTCGCGTGAGTTGCTGATGCCGTTGGCGGTGTTGGGCGTGTAGACGTCCATCTGCTCGAACTGCCGCACCACTGCGGTGCCGAAGTACGTGATGGAGTTGCCGATTCGCGGCAGGATCGCGTCGTAGTCGGACAGTCGGTGCCCGCGGAACAGCAGGTCCGGCTCGGGGCCGGTGAGGTCGATCGCGAACCGCAGGGTGTTGAGCACCTTGACCTGGTGGCCCCGGTCGAGGGCCGCGGTGCGCAGCCGTCGAGTGGAGTAGGTTCTGGGCGCGCGCGAGAGGATCGCCAGCTTCATGAGGTTGCCTGCCAAGATGGTTGTGTGTCCGGGCCGAACCATTCAAGCAGCACGACAGGCTGGCGGGAGTGGGTGGGCTTGCCCGGTGTGGGCGTGCCGTGGATCAAGGCCAAGCTCGACACCGGGGCGCGATCCTCGGCCCTGCACGCGTTCGACCTGCACGAGCTGGACCGCGACGGTGAAGCCTGGGTACGGTTCTCCATCCACCCGTGGCAGCGGTCCGGTGAGGACGCCGTCGCCGTGGACTGCCCGGTGCACGACCGCCGTGCCGTGCGCAGCTCGTCCGGGCACGCCGAAGAGCGCATCGTGGTGCTCATGGATCTCGACCTCGTCGGCCGTCGGGTGACTGCCGAGATGACCCTGTCCCGACGGGACGAGATGGGCTTCCGGATGCTGGTCGGCCGCCAGACGTTGCGGCAGGGGTTCGTGGTGGACTCGCGCCGGTCCTACCTCGGAGGGCGGCCAGACCTGGCCGTCCGTCGCCGCAACCAGGGCCGCTGAGTGGCACGCGAATCCTTCGCCATCGGACCGGTGCGCGTGCGCGCCGGCTCGATGCGGGACGTGGGGCTGCCGATCACCCGGCTGGTCACCGGTGCTGACGTGAGCCTGCCGGTGCGGGTCGTCCACGGACGCGAGGCCGGCCCGACCGTGTGGGTCAACGCCGCGATCCACGGCGATGAGGTGGGAGGTATCGAGGTGATCCGTCGCGTGCTCGCCGGCCTGCGGCCGAAGACCTTCCGGGGAACACTCATCGCCGTGCCGATCGTCAACGTCCACGGCTTCATGGCCGGTGACCGCTACCTCCCCGACCGGCGGGACCTCAACCGGTCCTTCCCCGGCAGCCCCCGCGGATCGCTCGCGGGCCGGATCGCGCACCTGGTGATGACCGAGGTGGTGGCCAAGTGTGAGGTCGGCATCGACCTCCACACCGGGTCCGACCGGCGCACCAACCTGCCGCAGATCCGAGCCGACCTCAACGACCCGAGGACCCGAGCGCTCGCGGAGGCCTTCGGCGCCCCGGTGCTGCTCCACGCCAGTGTGCGCGACGGATCCTTGCGGTCCGCCGCGCAGGACCGGGCCACTGTGCTGCTGTTCGAGGCGGGCGAGGCCTGGCGGTTCGACGAGTGGGCGATCCACGCAGGGGTGGCCGGCGTGCGGCGCGTGCTGGCCACACTGGGCATGACCCAGCAGGTCGACGCCGGGCCCCCCGAGCCAGCACTGGTGTGCCGTCGAAGCGGCTGGGTGCGCGCCCGGCGCAGCGGCATCCTCGAGCTCGGGGCAACCCTGGGTCAGCACGTGGAGGTGGGCGACCGGCTGGGCGCGCTGCACGACTCGTTCGGCAAGCGTCTTACGCTCGTGCGTGCGGACCGGGCTGGAATCGTCATCGGCCACACGACCGCGCCACTGGTCAACAGCGGTGACGCCCTGGTCCACGTCGCGGAGACCTAGCCTCGTCTCCCGGCCAGGACCTGCGCCACCCCGGGGCCGTGCCGGCACTGCGCCGATCAGGTTGTGGTGCCCGCGCCTGCCTGCTCCTGGAACACGGTGACCTGCAGGTTGCCGGGCGCCTGAAGCCGCGCGTTCAGCGAGTCCCACGGGGTGACGGTCGGTGCGGCGATCAGCTCGGCACCGGCATCCACCAGCTCGCGCGTCACTGACGCGGCATCCCCGACCTCGAACGCCACCCGCAGGTGTGGGCTGACGCGCCTCCCGACCTCGACACGGTCGATCAGGTCGACCTGGGCCGGGTTGGAGATCTCGATCGTGGCCCTGCCGACGTCGAGGATGGTGACCTTCTCCCCGGCGTCACCGTGGATCTGCAGCTCCACGTCGGCTCCGAGCACGTCGCGGTAGAACCTCACCGCCTCGTCGTAGTCGGCGGCCTCCACCACCAGACGCATCTGCAGAACACGGCCGGCTCGCTGGTGGTCCTGCACGGGCTTCTCCTTCACGGTTTGTTGGTCGCGGCCGTGCGGGGCTGCCCGACCTCGAGGACTCGATCTCCAGATCATGCCCGGACAGCGCCCGGACAGCGCTCCGTCGCACCGTGGGGCGGAGTCAATCCGCGACTGGCTAAGGAGCACGACATGCGGGACCTGCACCTGCTGATCGGCGGCATGGGGCTGCCGGCGTTGCGCCTGCGGCCCCGAGCCGTAGCCGCGCATCGACACCACCGCAGAGGGCCGGGCAGGAGTCCGCCGGCTCTACGCGAGCACGCTGCGCTGGAGGTTCGGACCTTCCTGGTATGCCGTGGCGCTGCTTCGGCTGCCCCTCGCGACGATCGCCGTCGCGGCCGTCGCGGCCGTCGCGGCCGTCGCGGGCACGCTGACCGCCCCCGCCGACGGCTGGGGCGGCGAGGTGGTCCAGTACCTCTTCCACACCGTCGTCTTCGGCGCCCTGCCGGGCACCATGTGGGAGGAGCTCGCCTGGACCGGCTCTCGACGAGGCACGGCCTGGTCAAGGGTGCGCTGTGGACCGCGCTGCGGCGGCGAAGGGCGCAGGCCCCCCGAGGTGGTCGAGGGGCCTGCGCTCGGGGATGATGCCGACATGAGCGAGACCGTGCAGCGGTACGTGGCGTTCTCCGACGACCCCGGCGGTGGCAACCCAGCCGGGGTGGTGCTCGACGCGGCCGGCCTGAGCGATGACCGCATGCTCGCCATCGCCGCCGAGCTCGGCTACAGCGAGACCGCCTTCCTGTCCGGGCGGGACATCCGCTACTTCTCGCCGCTGGCAGAGGTCCCGTTCTGCGGCCACGCCACCATCGCCACGGCGGTGGCCCTGGCCGAGCGCGACGGGCCCGGGGAGGTCGTCCTGGCCACGGCCAGCGGCCGCGTCCCGGTCAGGACCCGGCGCGACCAGCACGGCCGCATCCTGGCCACGCTCACCAGCGTCGCGGCGCGCACCGCCGACATCGCCCCGGCAGACCTCCAGGAGCTGCTCGCGTCCCTGGGCTGGGACGGCGCCGACCTCGACCCCGCGCTGCCGCCCCGCATCGGCTACGCCGGCGCCTGGCACCCCGTGATCGCCGCGGCCACCCGCCAGCGCCTGACCGCCCTCGACTACGACTTCGACCGCCTGGCGGCGCTGATGGCCGCTCGTGACTGGACGACGATCCAGCTCGTCTGGCGCGAGGCCGACACCCTCTTCCACTCACGCAACCCCTTTCCCCCGGGCGGCGTCGTCGAGGATCCCGCCACCGGCGCCGCCGCCGCCGCGCTCGGCGCCTACCTGCGGGACCTGCGACTCGTGCCCCTCCCCGCCACCATCACGATCCGCCAGGGTGAGGACCTCGGACGTCCTGGACGGCTCACCGTCGACATCCCGGCCGACCGG
The DNA here is from genome assembly GCA_035458265.1 of Ornithinibacter sp. Lineage (GTDB taxonomy): Bacteria > Actinomycetota > Actinomycetes > Actinomycetales > Dermatophilaceae > Fodinibacter. The sequence continues at coordinate 18,506 of DATIAB010000001.1, forward strand.
GCGCAGATCGAGGTCACCGGCACGGCCGTGCCGATTTCCTGAGCTGCCATCCGAAAGGTGGCATCGACCGAGCCGCGGACGTAGTCGTCGGTCTCACGGCGTGCCCGAGGTCTCACCACGGACGACGAAGGGGCGACGTGCTTCAAGGGATCTGGCATCCCCAGCACGTGAAAGGGCCCCCTGACGCCGCGTTTCCGCAGGTCAAGGGGCCTTTTGCACTGGTGGCAGGTGAAGGATTCGAACCTTCGAAGCTTTCGCGATGGATTTACAGTCCACTCCCATTGGCCGCTCGGGCAACCTGCCGTGGTGCGCATGGAAGGATAGCAAGCCGCACCCGGCACACCCAATCGACACCAGGAGGACCCGTGGCGGACAGCTCGTTCGACATCGTCAGCAAGTTCGACAAGCAGGAGGTCGCCAACGCCGTCAACACCGCCGCGAAGGAGATCTCCAACCGCTACGACTTCAAGGGCGTGGGGGCCACCG
>DATIAB010000002.1:0-5428 GCA_035458265.1 Ornithinibacter sp.
GGGCCAACAACACATGGTTTTCAAGGTCGGCGAAACGGTCGTGTATCCCCACCACGGGGCAGCACGCATCGAAGAGATCAAGACTCGTACGATCCGCGGAGAGGAGAAGCTGTACCTCAAGCTCAAGGTCGCCCAGGGCGACCTGGTCATCGAGGTACCAGCCGAGAACTGCGACCTCGTCGGTGTGCGCGACGTGGTCTCCAAGGAAGGGCTCGACAAGGTCTTCGAGGTGCTGCGCACCCCGTTCGCCGAGGAGCCGACCAACTGGTCGCGCCGCTTCAAGGCCAACCTCGAGAAGCTCGCCTCCGGCGATGTCATCAAGGTCGCCGAGGTCGTGCGTGACCTGTGGCGTCGCGACAAGGACCGCGGCCTGTCCGCCGGTGAGAAGCGCATGCTCGCCAAGGCTCGCCAGATCCTCGTGTCCGAGCTGGCCCTGGCCGAGAAGACCGACGAGGAAAAGGCCGAGGTCATCCTCGACGAGGTCCTCGCGTCCTGATCCGGGCTCACGCTCAACCCACTCAGACGTGACCGACGCCGATGCTGCCCCGAGCAGCGTCGGCGTCGTCGTCGTCGCCGCGGGCTCAGGCAGCCGGCTCGGGGCGGACGTACCCAAGGCCTTCGTCCACCTGCGCGGACGCCCCCTGCTGGCGCACGCCGTCGACACCATCAGCCGGATGCCGGGGCTCGCCTCCCTCGTGATCGTCGCCCCGGCGGGCCTGACCGACCCCGGTGGCCCGCTGTGGTCCGGGGTCTCGCTGCCGGCTGGTGCGGTGGTCGTTCCCGGGGGTGACGAGCGCACCGACTCGGTGGCGGCCGGGCTGGCCGGGCTGGCCCCGGCCTGCGACACCGTGCTCGTCCACGACGCCGCGCGCTGCCTCACCCCGCTCGACGTGTTCCAGCGGGTGGTCGACGCCGTGCGCGCCGGTGCCGCCGGCGCCGTGCCCGGGCTGCCGGTCGTCGACACGATCAAGAGCGTGGACGGTGCCGGCATCATCACCGGCACGCCCGACCGGGCGAGTCTGCGTGCGGTGCAGACGCCCCAGGGCTTCCGCCGTGAGGTGCTCGTCACGGCGTACGCGAGCGGGGTAAAGGCGACGGACGACGCCGCCCTCGTCGAGCGCTGCGGTGACCACGTGCTCGTCGTCGACGGCGACCCGCTCGCGTTCAAGGTCACCACCGCCGACGACCTCCACCTGGCGCACTGGCTGCTCGACACGGCTGGGACACTGGGCCGATGACGCACCTGCCCCGGGTCGGCGTCGGTGTCGACGTGCACGCCCTCGCGCCGGCCGGCTCCGATCGCGAGCTGTGGATCGCAGGACTGCACTGGCCGGGGGAGCCGGGCCTGGACGGTCACTCCGATGCCGACGTGGCGGCGCACGCCGCCTGTGACGCGCTCTTCTCGGCTGCCGGCATCGGCGACCTCGGGGCCCATTTCGGCACCTCACGCGCCGAGTTGGCCGGGGCGTCGGGTGTGACGCTGCTCGCGGAGGCGGCGCGCCTGGTGCGTGCGGCCGGGTTCGAGATCGGGAACGTCGCCGTCCAGGTCGTGGGCAACCGGCCCAAGGTCGGCAGCCGCCGGGCGGAGGCGGAGCGAGCGCTCTCGGATGCCGTCGGCGCGCCCGTGTCGGTGAGCGGCACGACGACGGACGGGCTGGGCCTCACCGGGCGCGGCGAGGGGGTGGCGGCGATCGCGACCGCCCTCGTCGTCGCGGCCCCGCGCTGACGGGCGAGGGCCGAAAACCCGGCATCCCGGCATCCCGGCGCCGCAGCTTTTCCTCCCCATGAGGGTTGCGGAAGGTTCGCAAGGGAAGACGTCCCTTGTGGACCTCGCCCTTCCCTCATGGGGAGGAAAAGCTGTGACTGGGTCAGTGGCCGCGGTCGAGCCACTCCTGCAGGTGCGGGGCCTCGTCGCCGATGGTCGTCGTGTCCCCGTGCCCGGTGAGCACGACGGTGTCGCCGGGCAGCGGCAGCAGGCGGCCGCGGATCGACTCGATGATCGTCGGGAAGTCGCTGAACGACCGCCCGGTCGCACCGGGGCCACCGCAGAACAGCGTGTCGCCGCTCAGCAGGACGCCCAGGGCCGGCGCGTACAGGCAGCAGGCCCCCGGCGCGTGGCCCGGGGTGTGCAGGACCGTCAGCTGCACGTCGCCGACGGTGAACACCTGCCCGTCGGCGAGCTCTGCGCCGGGCGGGTCGGCCTGCGTCTGGTCCCACAGCACCCGGTCGGCGGGGTGGAGGGATGCCGTGGCACCGGTCGCCGCGACCAGCTCACCGACGGCATTGACGTGGTCGTTGTGACCGTGCGTGCAGACCACGGCCACGACGCGGCGGTCTCCGACCGCAGCGAGGATCGCGGCGGCGTCGTGGGCGGCATCGACGACGAGCACCTCGTGGTCGTCACCGACGAGCCAGACGTTGTTGTCCACCTCCCACGAGCCACCGTCGAGCTCGAACACGCCGGAGGTGACGACACGCTCGACCCGCACGCCGCCCGGGGAGGGTGCGACCGGCATCCGGGACTCGGCAATCACTGGCCCTCGCCCATGACGACGACCGAGCGCAGCACCTCGCCGCGGTGCATCTTGTCGAACGCAGCCTCGACCTCGCCGATGCCGATGCGCTCGCTGACGAAGGCGTCGAGGTCGAAGCGGCCCTGGCGGTAGAGCTCGACGAGCATCGGGAAGTCCCGTGAGGGCAGGCAGTCGCCGTACCAGCTGGACTTCAGGGCGCCACCACGGCCGAAGATCTCGATCATCGGCAGGGTGACCTGCTGGTCCGGTGTGGGGACGCCGACGAGCACGACGGTGCCCGCCAGGTCGCGGGCGTAGAACGCCTGCTCGTAGGTCTCGGGGCGCCCCACGGCCTCGACGACGACGTCCGCACCGTGGCCCCCGGTGAGCGCGCGGATGGCCTCGACGGCATCCTGCGTGCTCGAGTCGACGGTGTGGGTGGCGCCGAAGGCCGTGGCGGCCTCGAGCTTGCGGGCGTCGACGTCGACGGCGATGATCGTCGTCGCTCCGGCGACCCTGGCCCCGGCGATGGCCGCGTTGCCCACGCCCCCGCAGCCGATGACGGCGATCGAGTCGCCACGACCGACGCCGCCGGTGTTCACCGCGGCACCGAACCCGGCCATGACACCGCACCCGAGGAGGCCCACGGCTGCGGCATCCGCGCGGTCTACCCTCGTGCACTGCCCCGCGGCGACGAGGGTCTTCTCGATGAAGGCGCCGATACCCAACGCCGGGCTCAGCTCGGTGCCGTCGGTGAGGGTCATCTTCTGCGTGGCGTTGTGCGTGGCGAAGCAGTACCAGGGCTTGCCCTTGAGGCAGGCGCGGCACTGACCACACACGGCCCGCCAGTTGAGGATGACGAAGTCGCCGGGGGCCACCTCGGTGACGCCCTCGCCGACGGCCTCGACCGTTCCGGCCGCCTCGTGCCCGAGCAGGAAGGGGTAGTCGTCGTTGATGCCACCCTCGCGGTAAAGCAGGTCGGTGTGGCACACCCCGCACGACTCGACCCTGACGACGGCCTCGCCCGCGCCGGGGTCGGGCACGACGATGTCGACGAGCTCGACCTCGGCGCCCTTGGCGCGGGCGATGACTCCCTGGACGGTCTGGGGCACGGGTTCTCCTCGGGTGGGCGACGGGTCGGCGGTGGTGCGGCGGTGGTGGTGACGAGCCCTGGCGGGCACTCGCGCCACCGTATCCGCAGCAGCCGGATGCCGGAAGCGCCGCCCCTGGGGCCGGAAGTTCTCCGTCATCCCAGTGACGACGGAGAACCTGGATCGCGGCGGAGAAATATGTCCGTCACGGCGGAAGTTCTCCGCCATCCCAGTGACGACGGAGAAGTTCAGGGCCGGGATCCGAGCGAGCAGCGCATGGCACGGCCGTTCAGGCGCTGAGTCGCCGCTCAGCGCGGGCCAGCGCCGCCCGCACCAGGGCATCGACCTGCCGCGGGTTCTCGAGGTCGGCCCAGGTCAGCCGGACGATCTCGTATCCCAGGGCGCGCAGGGCATCCTCCCGTCGCTTCTCGCCCACGAGGGCTTCCCGACCGTCCTGCCCGGAGTACTTGACGAGCCCGTCGAACTCCACGATGACGCGACTGCCGACGACGAAGTCCGCCCGGGCGACGACCGTGCCGGTGGCGTCGGCCACCCGCACCTGAGTGCGCGGCGCATGGCCGAGGTCGGTCAGCAGCAGGCGGGTGCGTGTCTCGCCGACCGACTCACTCAGGGGATCGCACTGGCGCAGCCACCGTTCCGCCCGCATGCCCAGACGCGGGGTGCGGGCGAGTCGTCGGACGGCGCCAACGACCTCGTCGAGCTCGACTCCGCGCTGCGCCAGCGCCCGATCGGCGGCGACGACCGCCGGTTCGCGACCTTCCCGCAGGGCGACCTGCGCGAGCGCGGCGGCGATGGTGATGGCGCGGCATCCGTCGACCTCGACGACATCGAGCCCGGGGTCAGCCGGGTGGATCCGCAGTGAACCCTCCCGGCGCACGCGGCGAACCCGTCCGGTCAGGTCGACGACCCCGAGTGCGACACCGTGCAGGGGAAGTCCGTGAACGGCCAGCGCGCTCTGGTGGGTGACCGCTTCGTCAGCGTTCCCACGCTCGCGCAGCACCGCCCTGGCCCGGAGGCCGAGTCGGCGCTCGGGCCCGGCTGCCGCCCAGTCGGCGGTGACGACGTAGGTGCCGCGGCGCAACCGGAGCAGCACGCTCCCTCGAACGAGGGCGGCGAGCGCGTTCGGGTCGACATCGGCGCGCTCGACGTCCCCACTCGCGAGGATGCCGTGGTTGGCAGCCGCGATGGCAAGGAGTCGATCGGACATGGCTCGATCGTGCACGGCCGAGTGGGGCTCCAGGGACTTGTCCACAGGGTGAGGTGAGATCGAGGGGATGGGAAGGGACGGCATCCGAAGGGGGTGTGAGCCCTGAGCTTCTCCGCCGTCCCGGTGACGGCGGAGAAGCTGGACCGTGGCGGGGACATTTCTCCGCCACGGATGAAGTTCTCCGACGTCGCTGGGGGCGAGGCCGGATGCCGTGCGCGGCCTTCGCGGAATCGGCGTACCCGCCGCGCCGGTAGCCTTACCCGGTGACTCTCAGGCTTTTCGACTCCCTCACGCGCGAGCTGCGTGACTTCGTCCCCGTCGTGCCCGGCAAGGCGGGGATCTACATCTGTGGGCTCACGACGCAGGCGCCCCCGCACCTCGGGCACATCCGTTTCGCCGTGGCGTTCGACGTGCTGCGCCGCTGGATGACCCGCGGCCACGGCTATGACATCACGCTCATCCGCAACGTCACCGACATCGACGACAAGATCCTCGCCAAGTCGCTGGAGTCCGGCGAGGCCTGGTACGCGGTCTCCTACCGCAACGAGCTGGAGACCACGGCCGCCCTCGAGTCCCTCGGGGTGCTGCCTCCCACG
>DATIAB010000003.1:0-2814 GCA_035458265.1 Ornithinibacter sp.
GTCGAGCGTTCGCGGGGACCCTACTCGCGGGTTAGGGTTGCGGGCGTGATCGCGCCCCTGACGTATGCCGTCGTGGGCCTCGCGACCGTGCTGTTCGTGCTCTCGGTGTACTACGCCGTGCGCGACCGGCTCGTCGACGACCGGATCCTGCTGCTCGTGGCACTTCTCGAGCTGGGCCTGGTCGCGCAGCTCGTGCTCGGGCTCCTGGGGCTGGGAGAGATCGAGGACTCCACCGAGAGGGCGACGTTCGCTGCCTACCTCGTGTCCCTGCCGGTCATCCCCGTGGGCACGGCCCTGCTCACCATCAAGGAGAAGACGGTCTGGGCCATGGGCGCCCTGGCCGTCGGCGCGTTCGCCGTCGCCGTCATGACGGCGCGCCTGCAGCAGATCTGGAACCTCAGTGGCTGACCGCCGGGCCCTCGGCGGCCCGGGCGTCGTCCTCGTCGTCGTCTACGGCGTCCTCGCGCTCGCCGCCACAGGCCGCTCGGTGCTCCAGATCACGAGTGACTTCTCCGCCGCGCCGTTGGCCTACACGCTGTCGGCCGTGGCTGCCGCCGTCTACCTCCTCGCGACGTGGTGCCTGGCCCGAGGCGGCCGGTGGGTGCGCGTCGGCATCGTGGCCTGCGCCGTCGAGCTCGTCGGGGTCCTCGTCGTCGGCACGGCATCGCTGCTCGTGCCCGACGCGTTCCCCGACAAGACCGTCTGGTCGCACTTCGGGCAGGGCTACGGGTTCGTGCCGCTCGTGCTCCCGGTGCTCGGGCTCTGGTGGTTCCGTCGCGTCGACCAGGGCCCCGAGCCGTCAGCTCGCTGAGATGCGCCTCAGCCCGAGACCGGCTCGAGCAGCAGCACCGGAATGATGCGCTCGGTCCTGGTCTGGTACTGGGCGTAGTTCGGGAACGCCGCGACGCACCGCTCCCACCACTGCTCGCGCTCGTCGCCGCTCACCTCGCGCGCGACGGCATCCCAGGACTCGGTCCCGTCCTGGAGGGTGAGGGTCGGGTTGGCCCGCAGGTTGGCGTACCACTGCGGGTGGGTGGGGGCGCCGCCCATGCTCGCCACCGCTGCGTACACACCCTCGTGCTCCACCCGCATGAGCGGGACCTTGCGGATGCCGCCCGTCTTCGCCCCGCGCATCGTGAGGAGCACCACGGGCAGGCCCATGATGTCGACCGAGCGGGTGTCCCCGGTCGCCTCGATCGTCTCGACCTGCTTGCGCACCCAGCCCGAGGGGCTCGGGAGGTAGGTGCCGTCGCTGGTCGTGTCGCTGCTGGTGATGGTGTCGTCGCTGGTCGTGGTGTCGGCACGGGTCTGGTCGTCGAAGGTCATGGTGTCCTCAACTCACTTGTCGCTCGAGGTCTTCCACAGGTTGATGCCCGCGTCGACCGCGTGCTGGTCGATCTGCTCGAGCTCGTCAGCGGAGAAGTCGAGGTTGCCCACGGCATCCAGGCTGTTGTCGAGCTGGTCGACGGAGGACGCGCCGACGAGAACGGAGGTGACGCGGGGATCGCGCAGCGCCCAGGCCAGGGCCATCTGGGCCAGTGACTGGCCCCGCGCCTGCGCCATGTCGTTGAGCGCCCGCACGTGGCGCAGTGCCTCGTCCGAGAGCAGCTCGGGGTCCAGGGACTTGCCCTGGGCGGCGCGTGACCCCTCGGGGATGCCGGCCAGGTACTTGTTCGTCAGCATGCCCTGCGCCAGGGGCGAGAACGCGATGAGACCGACCCCCTCGTCGCCGACGGCGTCCAGGAGGTCCTCCTCGATCCAGCGGTTGAGCATCGAGTAGGACGGCTGGTGGATGAGCAGTGGGGTGCCCATCGACCGCAGGATCGCCGCGGCTTCGCGAGTGCGCTCGCCGGAGTAGGACGAGATGCCGACGTAGAGCGCCTTGCCCGAGCGCACGAGCGAGTCGAGCGCGCCCATGGTCTCCTCGAGCGGGGTCGTCTCGTCGAAGCGGTGGCTGTAGAAGATGTCGACGTAGTCCAGCCCCATCCGCTGCAGCGACTGCTCGCACGAGGCGATGAGGTACTTGCGCGACCCGCCGCCCTGGCCGTAGGGGCCGGGCCACATGTCGTAGCCGGCCTTGGAGCTGATGACCAGCTCGTCACGGTAGGGCCGGAAGTCACGGGCGAAGATCGTCCCGAAGTTGCGCTCGGCGCTGCCGTACGGCGGGCCGTAGTTGTTCGCGAGGTCGAAGTGAGTCACCCCCCGGTCGAAGGCACGGCGCAGGGTGGCCTGGGCACGCTCGAGCGGCACGTCGTCGCCGAAGTTGTGCCAGAGGCCGAGCGAGACGGCGGGCAGATCCAGGCCCGAGTGCCCGACGCGGCGGTACGGCATCCCCGCCTCGTAGCGTCCCGGAGCGGCCTGGTACTCGTCAGCGTGGAAGGTCATGCCCCCATCCTCTCGCGTTCGCGAGGTGAGATGGGCGCGGGGGGCGCGTGACCGGCATCCGGGAGTCGTCGTATAGTCCCGGCAGGTCATGAGCGCCAGCGACAAGCCCCGGCTCGCTGGCCGGCAACCCTCCACCTGCGGTGGGGTGCCCCGGGTGAAGACCTGGCGAGCGGCAACCGGCCGCTCGCAAGCGCCGAGCCTGAGGAGTTCCGTCATGACCGACCCGTCGCAGTGGGGTTTCGAGACCGCCCAGATCCACGCCGGCCAGGTGCCCGACAGCGCGACCGGCGCCCGGGCCCTGCCGATCTACCAGACGACGTCGTACGTCTTCAACGACACCGCACACGCGGCAAACCTGTTCGCGCTCAAAGAGTTCGGCAACATCTACACGCGCATCATGAACCCGACGCAGGATGCCGTCGAGCAGCG
>DATIAB010000004.1:0-8951 GCA_035458265.1 Ornithinibacter sp.
CGTGGATCGCCTCCTGCTCCGCCAGCGACAGGTGCGTGACCCCCGCGTCCGGGACGTGCCCGATCCGCTCCCACCCCTCCAGCGCCGCTCTCAGCGCCGGTCTCGCGTCCCGGCCGTGGAAGCGGTCCAGCTGGGCGGCCAGGTCGAGGGGCCACACCTCGCCGAGGAAGCCGTAGCGGCGGAACCGCCCGGCCGCCACCTGCAGCTCCCCCAGGTGTGCCTCGGCCCGGTCCAGGTCCGGGCTCGACTCCCACGACGCGGCGTCCGCCTCGGCACGCGATGCAGCCACGACAGCGGACCAGAGCTGGTCGTCCGACAGCAGGAAGTCGTCCTCGCGCCAGGCGGGGGCCAGCACGGCACGCATGGAGGCGAGGTCCCCCTCGAGCGCGGCCGAACGTGCCAAGAGTTCACGCGCGAGAGCTCGTGCTGCTCCCAAGGGTGCTGGATCGTCGGCACGTTCGTGCCAGCGCGACACGTCGGCCCGGCCATCCTGCATCAGGCGCAGCATGTCCGATCGCGCATTGCTGGTCCGGACGTCGTCCTCCCACCAAGGCGCGGACGCGTCCAGGAGATCCCGGGCCTTCGACCACTGTCCGGTGAGCAGCCATGACGCCGCGGCGTTCTCCACCAGGTGCTCCCACATGGTGATGGAGAGGTGGGGGTGCCGTAGCCGGGACAGGCCCTCCCGCGCGGCGGCCTCTGCTTGCGCGTGCCTGCCTTGGATGAGCTCGCACCACGTGAGGTTGCCCAGTGAGGCGAGCACTCCTTCCCACGTCTCGTCGGGGTACCACGAGAGCACTCTCTCGAGCATCGAGACGGCCACGTCGGGGTCGCCGTTGACCTGGGCGCGATATGAGCCGAGCTGTGCCGCCATGAAGACGCCCCGTCGATGGTCGCGCTCGTGTGCGGCGTCGAGTGCCCGCTCGATCAACGACCGGCCGCGGTCGTCGGACATACGGCTGCCGGCGGCGGACCAGACGAGGATCGCGAGCTCGTCGACGGCCGAGTCCTCGAAGGCGTCGGCTGCGGCCTGCGGCACGCCGCGGTCAGCGAGGTTCGACTCGCCCTTGGCCGCCTTGTCGGACGACAGCAACCGGTGAGCGAGCTTCTCAGCGGCGTCGAGCCGCCCCTCGGGCACGCTCCTCCAGAAGTCTCGAGATCGGGCACGCGTCGCCATGGCTGCGACCTCGGCGCCGCGTCCCATGGCACGGCGGAGCGAAAGTCCGGTCACCGACTCCGCGTCATCCAGCGCGCCGTAGGCAGAGATGAGTCTCGTCCACAGCACGGTCTCCTCGTCGGACCGGCAGATCCGCTCAGCAGCCGGTAGCGCGGCCACGGTCGCAGCGAGCGCTCGTCGTACGTCCCGCGCCTGGTGCCAGTGCTCCGCGATCGCGAGGAGCGCAGGGTCGCCGGCCAGCACGCCCGGGTTGTCCTCCAGCACCTCGGCCCACCGGCGGTGCCACGAGCGCCGGGCCCCCGGCCCGGTCTCGCGGTTCGTCGCCTCGCGCAGCAGCGCGTGCCGGAAGCCCACCGCGTCGCGCTCGTGGTCGGTCCTGAGGATCCCGGCGCGCAGCGCCTCGTCCAGCGCGGCGTCGAGCTCCTCGGGCGTCACGTCGAGGACCCGCTCGAGCAGGCTGATCCGCAGGTGGCCGTCGCCGACCGCAGCCGCCTCCACCAGCCGTCGCGTCTCGGGGGCGAGGCTGCCGAGCCGTCCGGCTGCGACCGCTGCGACCGTGGTCAGCTCCGGTCGCCCGGCAGCGGCCACCAGCTCCTCGACCACGAACGGGATGCCGTCACTCAGCCGCTCCACGCGGGTGGCGACCTCGGCCGACGGGCCCGACCCGAGGAGGTCGCGCAGCTGCTGCTGGACGGCGTCAGCGCTCAGCCGCGAGAGCGGCAGCACCTCGCAGCCCGGTGTCCGAGCCAGCCCGGCGACGTACGACGTCACGGCGCCCTCGGCCTCCGGCGTGCGCTCGGGGTCGTCGGTGCGCACGGTGCCGAGGATCAGCAGGCCGGCCGGCAAGGTCCGCGCCGCGAGCCCGACCAGGTCCCGCGTCGCCGAGTCGGCCCACTGGAGGTCCTCCACGACCCACACCACCAGTCGCTCGCGGGCGAGCCGCTCGAGGAGGTCGAGGAAGGTCGAGAGCAGCTGCACGCGCTCGACCTGCTGGCGCGGCGCGCCACCGGGGAGCAGCGGTGCGAGCGCCTCCCGCTCGGCCGGCACCAGCACGTCGACGCCGGCGACCCGGACGAGGTCGCGCAGCGTGTCCGCGACCACGCCGAACGGGATCTCGCCCGTGGACATGTCGGCGGCGTGGCCGGTGAGCACGAGCGCGTCGCCGAGCCCCTCCACGGCCTCGGCGACCAGCCGGCTCTTGCCGATGCCTGCCTCGCCGGTGACGAGCAGGCAGCGGCTCGTGCCGCCGCGGGCGCTGGTCACGGCCCCGGCGATCCGCTCCAGCTCGGCCTCGCGACCGACGAGCCTGCCGCCCATGTGCCGATGGTCGCAGGCGAGGAGGCCGTTGACCACGGGTCCTGTGTCGGCACGGATGACCGACATCAGTGGGCGGGGTGCGGTGCCGGGAGCCAGCGGGCCCAGCCTCCCCGACGCGGCGACGGGACCTCGGTGACGACCGGCTCCACGGTCTGACGGGTACGACGCGCAGCGCGGGCCGCGGCGACCTCGCGGGCGACGTCGACGCGGTGCAGGGCGGCGATCCGGGCGGTGGTGTCGATGGCGGCGTTGTTCATGGTGGGCTCCTGGTGCGGATGGTCGGTGGATGCCCCTCACGCTCCGGCTAAGACCCCCGTCTCCACATCGGGTGGACGCCTTATCTGCCCGTGCGGGTGCCTCAGACCTACGCCGACGTGGGCGAGATCTCGTCGCCGCCGGCTTCACCCGCGAAGCGTCCGCGCCCGACACTGAAACCCATGAGCGCCCCCGTGACCGTGTCCGTCACCCGTCACGTCGACCCGTCGCACACCACCCAGATGCTGGCCTGGATGCAGGCGGGCACGTCGATGGCGGAGAAGTTCGACGGGTTCCTCGGGTCCGGCTGGGTGCGGCCGAGCACCGACTCGACCGACTGGCACATGCTCTACCGCTTCGCCGACGCCGAGTCGCTCGCGGCCTGGGAGGCCTCCCCGCAGCGGGCCTGGTGGCTCGAGGCGGCCGCGGGCGACGTGGAGGAGTCGCGACGCGAACGGCGTACGGGCATCGAGGGGTGGTTCGACGAGCCGGCCTCGGTCGAGGCGTTGAGCGTCGCCCCGGTGCCGCCGCCGCGGTGGAAGCAGATGGTCGTGATCTTCATGGTCTTCCTGCCGCTGAGCCTGCTCGCCAACTTCGTCGCCTCGCGGACCATCGGCGGCTGGCCGCTCGTGCCGCGCGTGGTGCTGGTGACGTCGGTGATGACGCCGCTGATGACCTACGTCTTCCTGCCGTGGATGACGCGCCGGATGAGCTGGTGGCTGCACCGCTAGGACTCGATAGGCTCGGCGCGTGGCAGCCGAGCTCAAGATCCCTGCAGCGCCCGTCATCGAGGGCACCACGCACCTCCACTCCGGCAAGGTCCGCGACCTCTACCGCATCGACGGTGGCGAGCACGAGGGCCGGTTGCTGATGGTCGCGAGCGACCGCATCTCCGCCTACGACTTCGTCCTCGACACCACGATCCCCGACAAGGGCGAGATCCTCACCCGGATGTCGCTGTGGTGGTTCGCGCAGCTCGAGGGGCTCGTCGGCAACCACGTCGTGTCCACCGACGTGCCGGCGTCCGTCGCCGGGCGCGCGGTGGTGTGCGAGCGTCTCGAGATGTTCCCCGTCGAGTGCGTGGCCCGCGGCTACCTCACCGGCTCCGGCCTGCTCGACTACGCCCGCACCGGTGAGGTCTGCGGCATCCCGCTGCCGGCTGGGCTGCAGGACGGCAGCCGGCTGCCCGAGCCGATCTTCACGCCCGCCACCAAGGCCGACCTCGGCGACCACGACGAGAACGTCGACTACGAGGCCGTCGTCGAGGCCGTCGGCGACGACGCCGCTGCCGAGCTGCGGATGCTGACCATGGAGGTCTACGACAAGGCGCACGCCCTCGCCCGCGAGCGCGGCATCATCCTGGCCGACACCAAGCTGGAGTTCGGCCGGCGACCTGACGGCACGACGATCCTCGCCGACGAGGTCCTCACCCCCGACAGCTCCCGCTTCTGGCCCGCCGACGAGTGGCAGCCGGGCCGCGCCCAGTCGTCGTACGACAAGCAGATCGTGCGCGACTGGCTCACCGGGGAGTCCGGGTGGGACCGCACCTCCGGCGAGGCCCCGCCGCCGCTGCCCGACGCCGTCGTCGAGCGCACCCGGGCGCGCTACGTCGAGGCCTACGAGCTGCTGACCGGGGAGACGTTCTGACGACGCGACGCTTCACGGCGACCGTCGAGCTGCCGCACCCGGCGGAGCAGGCGTTCGCCTACCTCGTCGACCCGCGCCGGCGCCCGGAGTGGCAGTCCAGCCTGCTGTCGGTCGACGTGCCCGAGGACGAGGAGCCCCACCTCGGGCAGACGTGGACCGAGCTGACCGTGGTCGGCGTACGACCGAGCCTGGAGGTCGTCGAGTTCGTGCCGTTCCGTTCGTGGGCCGAGCGCGGCACCTGGCGCGGCGTCGAGGCGACGCTGAGGCTCCGCTTCACCGGCACCCGCGAGGGCTGCCGTGTCGTCGCCGAGGGTGAGGTGTCCGGCGCGGGGATGTACGCCGTCGCCGCTCGGAGCTCCGGCCTGCTCGCGGGCCGCGCGATCGCCGCCGACCTGAAGACCGCCGGACACCGGATCGCGCAGCGCGCCGACGGGTGACGACGGTCACGGCCCCTGAGTAGGTTGGCGCCATGCCGAACCTCTCCTCGCTGCTCGAAGGCTCCGCCCAGGCCCACCCGGACCGTACGGCGGTCGTGCTGGGCGACACCCGCTTGACCTACGCCCAGGTGGACGCCGCTGCCAACCAGGTCGCCAACCTCCTCGTCTCGCGGGGCATCGAGCCCGGCGACAAGGTGGCGCTGAGCTGCCCCAACCTGCCGTACTTCCCGATCGTCTACTACGGCATCCTCAAGGCCGGGGCGACCGTGGTGCCGCTCAACGTGCTGCTCAAGGGACGCGAGGTGGCCTACCACCTCGACGACTCGGACGCGAAGGCGTACTTCTGCTTCCAGGGCACGCCCGAGCTGCCGATCGGTGCGGAGGGCCACGCCGGCTTCGAGCAGACCGACTCGTGCGAGCACTTCTTCGTGATCACCGCCGACCCCACCGCCGAGTCGCCCATCGCGGGCACCGAGACGCTCGGCCAGGCCCTGAAGGGCCAGTCGCCGGTCTTCGAGTCGCGCGAGGTCGGTGCGGACGACACCGCGGTCATCCTCTACACCTCGGGCACCACCGGTCAGCCCAAGGGCGCCGAGCTGATGCACCGCAACATGATCTCCAACGCGCTCGCCAGCGACCAGCTCTTCGGGGCCGACGCCGACAACCCCGACACGCTGCTGTGCGTGCTGCCGCTCTTCCACTCCTTCGGCCAGACGGTGATCATGAACGCCGGTTTCGCCTTCGGCGGCACCGTGGTGCTGTTGCCGCGCTTCGAGGCCGGTCCGGCGCTGACGCTGATGGAGCAGGAGGGCGTGACGTTCTTCGCCGGGGTCCCGACGATGTACTGGGGGCTGCTCGGCGCGCTGGACGACTCCGGCGTGGACGTGAAGAAGGTCGCCGACCAGGTCCGGGTCGCGGTCGCGGGCGGCTCGGCGCTGCCGGTCGAGGTGCACAAGGAGTTCGAGCACCGCTTCGGCGTGACCATCCTGGAGGGCTACGGCCTCTCCGAGACCTCGCCGGTGGCGAGCTTCTCCGTGTGGGGCGAGCCCGTGCGCGTCGGCTCGATCGGCAAGCCGATCCCCGGCGTCGAGATGAAGCTGATCAACCCCGAGCCCGGCGTGCGCGAGGACGTCGAGGACGCGGAGGACGCGATCGGCGAGATCGCGATCAAGGGACCCAACATCATGAAGGGCTACTACGGCCGCCCCGACGCGACCGCAGAGGCCATCGTGGACGGCTGGTTCCGCTCCGGCGACCTCGGCCGCAAGGACGCCGACGGCTGGTACTACATCGTCGACCGGTCCAAGGACATGATCATCCGCGGCGGCTACAACGTGTACCCGCGCGAGATCGAGGAGGTCCTCCTCACGCACCCCGACGTCTCGCTCGCCGCGGTCATCGGCGTACCCCACGAGAGCCACGGCGAGGAGATCAAGGCCGTGGTCATCCGCAAGGACGGCGCCACCGTGACCGAGGACGAGCTCGTCGCGTGGGGCAAGGAGCAGATGGCGGGCTACAAGTACCCCCGCATCGTCGAGTTCGTCGACGCGCTGCCGATGACCGCGACCGGCAAGATCCTCAAGCGCGAGCTCGCCTGATGCGGGCGCTCGGCATCGCGCTCGGCGCCATCATGGTGGTGATGGGCGCCATCTGGACCGGCCAGGGCCTCGGCTACATCGAGGGCAGCGCGATGACCGACGAGAGCGTCTGGGCGATCATCGGTCCGGTCCTCGCCGGCTTCGGCGTGGCCCTCGTGATCGTGTCTGCGCGCCGGCGGGAGTGAGGGACGGCGTCCGGTTGGGGAACGAGACGCAGGCGGATCCCCTCGATCGGCCTGCACCTGGTTCCCCAGTGCGGGTTGTCCACAGGCGTGAGGCGCGGGGCGTACGTCGTCCCTGCCCGGGCAGATGTCGGTCATGTCCGACTTCCACCCTCGTTGCCCGCCCCCGACCGGGCTGGTGCGTCCGGTGCGGACCGATCCCACGGGGCGTGCGGGTCCTCGACGCGGTACGGCGTCGGGACCTCGCTGGCGCACCACCAGCAACGGGTTGGTCGTGCCCGCGGACGTCCCGCTGACGGTCGAGCAGCGCGTCCTCGAGGCTGCGACTCGGCTCCCGCCCGGCAGCATGGTGACGGGCTGGGCCGCGCTGCGACTCGCGGGGGCGGCCTGGTTCGACGGGCTCGCCCCGGACGGGGTGCGGCTGCTCCCGGTGCCGGTGCTGCTCCCGCACGCCTCGCGCATCCGCAGTGCCGGAGTGTTGGTGACCCGGACGCGTCAGGTGCTTCCCGTGCCCGTGGCGAGGTCGGGCATCCCGTGCGCTCCGTCCGAGACCGCCCTGCTGCACGAGCTGCGTCGGGCGACCTCCGCGCGCCGAGCCGGGGTCGCGGTCGACATGGCGCTGGCAGCGGGGGTCGTCGACCTGGCCCGGTTGCGCGAGGCTGCGGGGAGGCTGCGTGGCGCAGCGGCGTACGCCATCGAGCGTGCCTGCGCCGAGTGCCGCTCGCCCAAGGAGTCGGAGATGCTGCAGGTCTGGGAGGGAGACCTGGGGTTCCCCCGGCCGCTCATGAACCGGGAGGTGATCGACCGGTCCGGTCGCGTGCTCGCGGTGGTCGACCTGGTGGAGGACGCCTCGGGCACCTACGGGGAGTACAACGGCGCCGCGCACCGCAGCCGCGACCGGCAACGTCGCGACGAGGCGCGCGCCGCGGCCCTGCGTGACGTCGGCCTGGAGGGTTTCGTGATCGTCGCGGGTGACAGCGAGCAGGTGTGGCGTCAGCGCATGCGGTCGGCCCGCTCACGTGCGTCGTGGCTGCCGGCCGACGAGCGGCCGTGGCGGCTGGGTCGGTTCGTGCCCGCACCTCCGCTCCCTCATCCGGACGAGGCCGCGCTCGACGCCATGATGCTCGACCACTACCGGTCCCTGGAATGAGTGGGGAACCAGATGCAGGCTCGACCCGCCGATCGGCCTGCATCTCGTTCCCCACCGGGGGTCAGACCAGGGGCGTGATCCCCAGCCGCTCCTGGAGGGCGATCGCGTCGAAGGGGGCATGCACCTTGGCGTCGTTGTCGAAGTAGACGTAGACGTCGAGCCCGTCGGCCTCCCAGCCCCGCACCTTGTCGGCCCAGTGGTCGAGGGCGGCGGGGGAGTAGCCGCTTGCGTAGAGCTCGGTGTCGCCGTGGAGCCGGACGTAGACGACGCTGCTCGTCACCTCGTCGAACATCGGCCACGTGCCCGCCGAGTCGGCGACCACCATCCCGATGTCGTGGGCGCGCAGCAGCTCGCAGAACTCCGGCGTGCGGAAGGAGGGGTGCCGCACCTCGAGCACGTGGTGCAGCGGCCGGTCGACCGGCGCGGCGGTGTCGGCGGGCTCCTTGAGCTTGGCCGCGTCGTGGTGCTCGACGGCGTACGACGACGCGGCGCCGGTGGTGCGCGGCAGCAGGTCGAAGAACGCGGCGAGGCGGTCGGGGTGGAAGCCCAGGTTCGGCGGCAGCTGCCACAGGAGCGGCCCGAGCCGTTCGCCCAGCGACAGCACGCCGGAGGCGAAGAAGGTGCCGAGCGGCGCCTCGACGTCGTTGAGCTTCTTCATGTGCGTGACGAAGCGCGGCCCCTTCACCGCGAACAGGAAGTCCTCGGGCACCTGAGAAGCCCACGACCGCCAGCTCGACGGCCGCTGCAGGGAGTAGAAGGAGCCGTTGACCTCGACGGTGGTGAGCCGCTCGCCGACGTAGGCCAGCTCGAGGCGCTGCGGCAGCCCGGGCGGGTAGAAGTGGCTGCGCCAGCCGGCGTACCGCCAGCCGGAGATGCCGATCCGTGCCATCCGAGCTCCCGTCGCGTGCGTCGTGCCGCCACCCCTCGCGTACCCGCTCCGTCCACCGTCATGCCCGCCGGGCACCACCGCGCGGCGGCTCACTAGAATCGGGACCGCCCGCCCCACCCTGTCACCCAGGAGCATCCCCGTGGCCCGAGTCGTCGTCGACGTCATGCCCAAGCCCGAGATCCTCGACCCCCAGGGCAAGGCGGTGCTCGGTGCACTGCCCCGGCTCGGGTTCGACCTCGTCACCGACGTCCGGCAGGGCAAGCGGTTCGAGCTGCAGGTCGACGGCGAGATCACCGACG
>DATIAB010000005.1:0-10666 GCA_035458265.1 Ornithinibacter sp.
CGCCAGCGCCTGGGGCATCCGCGTCGGCCGCCTGGGCATCGACGCCTCCTCCAGTGGTGAGCTCTGGGTGGACTCGTCCGGCAACACGTCCGGCGCCAGCAGCAACACCACGGCACCGATCACCGCGACGCTGGGCGCCGCACGCACCACCGACGGTCCGGTCCACGCGGCGAGCGCCCTCGGGTTCGGCCGGGTCGACACCCTGACCGAGGCGATCCTCGCGTCGTCCGGCGGGGAGGTCCTGACCCTGACCACCGCGACCGACGCCCGGGTCAGCGCGTGGTCCTCCGACCACTCCACCGTCTCCGCCGACGCGGCGGCGGCCGCACTCGGCACCGCCGTCGCCGTCGTGCTCCCCACCCTGGCCTCCCGAGCGTCGCTGGACGGCGCCGTCGTCGTCGACGGCGGGGTCATGTCGCTCGGGGCCTCCCTGACCGACGACTCGTCGTCCGGTGCCGTCGGCGGGCGCGAGGGAGCCCTCGCCGCCGTGGTCGGCCGCCGGTCCTCGACCGCCGGGCTGGCTGAGGGCGCGGCCCTCTCCGGAAGCCTGGACGACCTCCGGCTCACCGCGACCTCGACCACCGGCGCGAGGGGCGCCGCGACGGCATCCGGACCGGCATCCGAGTCCCTCGTCGTGGTCGTCGCGGACAGCGCGACCGTCGCAGGGCTCGCGAACGGGGCCACCGTCGGGGGGGTCGAGAACCTCACGGTCGCGGCGAACGGCTCCGACACGACGACCGCCACCGCAGGCACCCCACGCGGCCTGGCCGTCGTCCTCTCGACCGCGACCACGGGTGCCCGGCTGGGCACCGGCGAGGCGCTCGTGCTGGACGGTGACCTCACGCTGAGCGCGCTGCAGAGCGCGACCGCGCAGGCCACCGCCGCGCTCGTCGCCCTCACCCTCGCGACCCACGACGTGTCGGCCACGGTCGGCCGGGCGGTCACGGCCGGCGGCTCGGTGAGTGCGCGGGCCACGGGCTGGTCGCAGTCCTTCGCGAGCACCCCGGCAGCAGGGTCGGGCGCCCTCGCCGGCACCAGCCTCGCCGAGGCCCTCCTCGTGCGCGGTCTCGCCGACGCCCTCGCCGCAGCGTCCGGCGCCCGCGGGTCGTCGCCACTGCCCGGGCTGTCCCCCGCGCCCATGACGCTCGGCTCGGTCGCCGTCACCGTCGTGCGTGGCAGCGCCGTCGTCGAGCTGCCGGCGCTGCCGGTCCGGGCCGGTGGGGCCATCGACCTCGTGGCCGTCTCCGGCGGGTCGGGCGCGGCCGGAACCGGTGCACCCCGCGACGGTGGAGCCACCGGAGGGCCCGCGGTCTCCATCGTCCTGGCCATCCTGCCGAGCAAGGTGCGCGTTCCCGGCCCCGTGCAGACCGACGAGGACCTGCTCCTGCAGGCCGGTCGCGGACCGCCAGCCCTCGAGTCGGCCCCAGCACCGCACGACCCCACCTCCATCCGCATCATCCACCGCCCCAGCACCGTCGAGATCATCGGCCCGGTCACCCTCACCGGCACCGGCGCCACCCTCACCGTCCTGCAGGACACGACCGCTCCGGTCGAGGCCCCCGGCCTCCCGCAGCAGGCTCCGCCGCAGGACCTCCCGTCGGCCCCTCCGCCCGGCTCGGTGTTCGTCAGCGCCGCCACGGGTGGCACCGTCACCACAGGCCGCGCCACGCTGACCTTCGCGCCCGGCTCGCTGCCCACCGACGCATGGGTCGTCATCCACCTGGACCGTCGTGCCGTCCGGGGCCTGCTGACCACCTCGCTCGTCTACGACCTGCTCGCGTTCGACGCCCGCACGGGTGCGGCGATCACGAGCTTCCGCGTGGACCCCGTGCTCAGCATCGCCGTCGACGGCGCCACGAGCGGCCAGCGCATCGTGTACATCGCCCCCGACGGGTCGCTCGAGGTCATGCCGACGGTGACGGGCGCCGGCACCGTCACCGCTGCCCTGCCCCACTTCAGCCCGTTCGCGGCCGGGTCCCCGCTCGACGGACTGGTCGGCGCGATCGTGCCCCTGCTGCAGCAGTACCTCGCCGACGCGCTCTCCGGGACGCGCACCGAGACCCTCGACGACCTCGACCTCGGCGTGCTCGTCATCGAGTCCCCCACGATCTCCTTCGGCGGCATCACGGGGTCGAGCGGCGCCTACACGACGTCGGTCGACGTCAGCGGGCTCGTGCGGATCGAGCTCGTGGTGGGCTCTCGCCGCGTCGCCGGCACGGCCACCCTCTCCGGCACGTATGCCGTGGCCGCCGCAGCGCTGGATGCCGGGACCTTCTCCCTCACCCTCTCCGACCTCGCGCTCACCGTCGCCGACGTGCTCACCCTCACCGCGACGTCAGCAGTGTTCGCCCAGGTGGGCGACGACGTCACCGTCACCGCGTCGGCCGCCACGGCCACCCTGGCCGCGCCCGGTGGCCCCGCCCTCACGGTCACCGCCACCGACCTCGACCTGCTCATCCGGGACGACGGCCTCGTCGCGTTCCGGCTCTCCGGCGCGACCGCCGCGCTGACCGGCATCCCGCAGGTCTCCGCCACGAGCACCGGCACGTGGACCCTCGCCTACAACGGCACGGGCGAGCAGCTGTCGATCGGCGGCGTCGACCTGGCCGCGGAGCTCGACATCGAGGCCAGCGGCGGGGCGACCATCACCGCAGCGGGCCAGAGCCTGACCGCCACGACGCTCACGGTGACCCGCGCAGGCCAGGCGCTCTCGCTCGCCGCGACCGGGGTCGGCCTCGTGCTGGCGGTCGGTGCGACCACGGTCGTCACCGTCTCGGGAGCCTCCGGGACGCTCGTCGTCGACGACACGGGTGCGGCGGGAACGGTCACCGGCACCGTCTCGGGCAGCGCCCTCGGCCTGGTCTCCCTGAGCGCCGACACGGCGTCGGTCGCGGTCAACACGCGCTCGACCGCCGCCGCGGGCCTGCCGGCCGGCCCCTACGTGCGCGTGGTCGTGGAGTCGGTGACGCTGACCCTGGGCTCGCTCGGCCAGCTCGACGGGTCGGTCTCCTTCGAGCGCCAGACCGGCACGGGCGGCGCCCCCGTCCTCGTCGTCGCCCTCACCGGCGTCACGGCCACCGCCGGCACCAGCACCGTGCTGCTCACCGACGGGACCGGCCTCCTCGTCAGCCAGGGCTCCGGGGTCGCCGGCTTCCTCTCCGGCACCGTGGGCGCGGGGGCCGGCACCGGCTTCGCCGTGGGTGCCGACGCCCTGCTGCGGCTCAACACGACCGGCGGTGGCGTCGAGCAGTCGGTGACCCTCGACGGCCGGACGATCGCCGTGACGTTCAGCGCCGGCGAGGCACAGGCCAACCCGGGCGGCATCTTCTCGCTCTCGCTCACCGGCCTCGTGCTCGACATCGGGGTGGCCACCATCAAGGGCGACGTCACCTTCGGCACCGGCACCGCCGGCGACGTCTTCGCGGGCCGGGGCCTGAGCCTGTTCGTCGGCGTCGGGCCCGCGTGGCTCGCCGACGGCAGCCTCAACCCGCTGGCCCGTGGCCTGCTCGTGACCGGCGCGACGATCGGGCTCGTGCGCACCGGCTCGGGCGCGAGCGCGCTGTACGCGCTGTCGGCCATCGGCGCCGTCCAGCTCGTCGGGCTCAGCGGCCTCACCCTCGGCGGCACGCTCTCGGTGCGGAGCAACACCCTCGGGACCATGGTCGACGAGTCGATCACGGTGCCCGGTGGTGACCCCGTGGTCGTCAGCTTCGTCGCCGGCGAGGGCGACGCCGAGGACTTCGTGGCGATCGGGGGCTCGCTCACGCTCACCGTGCTCGGCCAGTCGCTCACCGGCGCCTTCACCTTCACCCCGACGGAGGACGGCTTCACCGTCGGGGCCGAGGGTGTCGCCTTCTCCGTCGTCCCGTCCGGCGCCAGCACCCCGGTCGCGGCGCTGTCCGGCGGCACCGCGCAGCTCGTCGTCTCCTCCACGGGCGTGGCAGGCCGCGTCACCGGCGACGTGGCGCTCACGGTGCCGGGTGTCTCGCTGACGACCGGCACGTTCGAACTGCTCGTCAACACGACCGGGGCGACCGTCGCCGGGCCATTCGGACCCGTCGACGACCTGCCCGCCGGCCCCTACCTGCGCCTCCTGGCGGCCGGGGCCACCCTGACGATCGGCAGCCAGCAGGTCAGCGGCACCTTCGGCATCGAGCAGGTCTCCTCCGGCGGCACCTCGACGACGACGCGCCTCACGCTGTCGGGTGGGAGCCTGCAGGTCGGCGCGGGAACGTTCGTCCTCTCCGGCGTCGTCGGCACCCTCACCCTGGGCGCCTCCGGCGTGGCGGGCGAGCTCGCCGCCACGGTCACCACCACCGTGCCCGGCCTGGCCCTCAGTGGCGCGGTCTCGGTCGCCGTCAACACGGCATCCACGCCCGTCCAGGGCCTGCCCGCCGGCCCGTACGTCCGCGTCGTCCTCCTCGGCGCCACCCTCACCGTGTCGAGCCAGACCCTCACCGCCGACCTCGCGGTCGAGCGCTCCACGACCTTCGGGGACGACGGCGTCCCCGGCGGTACCGGCGACGACGCCGACTCGACCGTCGCCCGCATCGCCGTCAGCCGCGCATCGTTCGCCGTCCCGGGCACGGCGCCCCTCGTCCGCCTCACGAACGGCACCGGGACGCTCCTCGTCATCGACGGCGAGGTCGCCGGTCGCCTCGCCGGCACCCTGGCCGTGTCCGTCCCGGGGGTGCGCCTCACGGGCAGCTTCGTCGTCGAGCTGAACACCGGCTCCGCCGACGTCGACGAGACCATCGACCTCGGGGGACTCACCCTCTCCCTCGTGGTCCCCGGCGGCCCGTACGTGCGGGTCAGCGGCACCGACGTGGTCCTCGAGGTGCTCGGCCAGGAGCTGCGCGGAGACGTCGTCATCGCCCAGGGCACCACCGACACCGAGATCACCGTGACGGGTGCCGACCTGTCGCTCGCCGGGGGGCTGGCCCGCATCACCGGTGCCAGCGCGACCCTCGTGATCAGCCCGACGGGTGTCGTCGGATCCTTCCTCGGGACGGTCACCCTCGACGTGCCGCAGGTGTCGCTGACCGGCACGGTGTCGGCCGAGATCGACACGGCCGCCGGCACGGTGCGGATCGGCGGCACCGCGGTCGTGCTCACCGTCGCCGGGCAGTCGCTGAGCGGCACCATCTGGCTCGAGCGCACCCTGGCCGCGAACGGCGCCCCCGTCGTGACCGTCACCCTGGGTGCCGCCACCCTCGCGATCGGCACCTACGTCGCGGTCACCATCACGGCCGGAACCCTCGTCATCGCGGACGACGGCGTGGCCGGCGCCTTCTCCGCGAACGCCGCGTTCGCCCTGCCCGGCGGCCTCACCCTGCCCGACGCGGCCGTGCGCATCGACGTCAACACCCGGCCGGATGCCGTGGTCCTCACCTCCCCGTCGGTCACCCTGCCCGCCGGCCCGTACGTCCGGGTGGAGGTCACGATCACCGCCGGCGCACCCCTCGCGGTCGGCACCCTCGGCAGCCTCTCCGGTACCTTCGCGTTCCAGCGGTCCCCGGTCGCGGGCTCGGACCCCGTGGTCGTCCTGGCCGTCACCGACGGAGCAGCGACCCTGGGGTCGGGTGGGACCGGCGGCGGCGTCACCAGCGCGACGGGAGCCTTCGTCCTCGCCGGCTGGGGGCTCGCGGGCTACCTCGCGGGTGACGCCGACGCCACGCTGCCCGGGTTCTCCCTCGGCGCGAGCGTGCTGCTCCGGGTGAACACCACCGGCGCAGCGGTCGACGAGGTCATCAGCGTCGGGCGCCGCGACCTGCCCGTGACGTTCGCCTCCGGCGAGTCCGTGTTCTCGATCTCGGTCACGGGGGGCACGCTGACCATCGGCGGTGTCGTGACGATCACGGGCGACTTCACGGCCGGCCCGACCGAGTTCGCCGGGCGCAACCTCACGGTGTTCGTCGGCGACGGTCCGGCATTCCTCGAGGACGGCAGCCGCAACCCCCTCGCACGTGGCGTGCTCATCACCGACGCGGTCGTCGGCTTCGCCGTCGTCGGCGGCCTGTACGGCCTCGACGTGCGCGGCACCGTCGAGCTCGTGGGCTTCGCCGGTGTCACGCTGTCCGGCACGATCCGGGCACGGGTCAACGAGCGCACCGTCGCCTGGACCGAGACGATCACCTTCCCCGACGGCACCGGGGACGTCGTCATCGCCTTCACGGACGGCACCGGTGGCACCTCCGACGAGCGGGCGGTGGGCAGCACGCCCTTCGTCGCCGTCACCGGCGTCGACCTGCAGGTCTCCGTGCTCGGCCAGACCTTCTCGGGTGACCTGTCCTTCGCCCGGACCGCCGCGGGCCTGACGGTCACCGCCGAGAACGTCACCCTCGTGCTGCGTGACGGTGCCACCGCCATCGCCTCCCTCACCGAGGGTGCGGGCGAGATCCAGCTGGGTTCCTCCGGCGTCGCCGCCGTCATCTCCGGCACCGTCGCCCTCACCCTTCCCGGGGTCGCCGTCTCGGGCGCGATCACCCTGGCGGTCAACACGACCGGGTCGTCCGTCGCCTTCGACGCGGCAGGCACCACCCTCGACGCGACCCTGCCGGCGGGCCCGTACCTCCGTCTCACGGGCACGGACATCGACCTGACCCTGGCCGCGCTCACCGTCACCGACGCCGAGCTCGAGATCGAGCGCCGCACCGAGGGCGGCGCCCCCGTGACGCGGGTGACCCTCTCCGGCGGCGGCCTGTCCGTCGGTGACGGCACGACGGCGTACCTCACGCTCACCGACGTCCGCGGGATGGTCGTCGCCGGCGCCGGTGGCATCGCGGGCCGGCTCGACGCCACCGTGGGCACCCTCGCGATCCCCGGCCTGACGGTCACGTCGCTCTCGCTGGCCGTCAACACCGGCGCCACCGCCGTCGGCGACCTGCCCGCCGGCCCGTACCTGCGGGTGGAGCTCGCCGGTGCCGCCCTCACGGTCGCAGGCCAGACGCTCACCGCCGACCTGGCGTTCGAGCGCACCCTGACGACCGCCGGCACCCCGGTCGTCCGCGCCGCGGTCACCAACCTCGCCCTCGTCCTCACGAGCGGCGGGCAGCCCGTCGCCTCACTCACCGACGGCACCGGCGCGCTCCTGCTCACCTCGACCGGGATGGCCGCGCGCTTCACCGGCTCCCTCGTGCTGACCATCCCGGGGGTCTCCCTCACCGGCACCCTCTCGCTCGAGCTGAACTCCACCGGCGGCGAGGTCAACGAGGTCGTGCCGGTCGCGGGCGGCGAGGTGCTCCTCGCGCTGCCGGACCCCGGCAGCGCCACGGCCTACGTGCGGTTCGTCGGCACCGACATCACCCTCCTCGTCCTCGGGCAGAGCCTGCGCGGGAACCTCACGATCGAGAGCAGCAGCGGAACGACGCACCTCCTCGTCACGGATGCCGAGCTCGACCTCGGTGACGGACTCGTGCGCGTCACCGGCGCCTCGGCAGACCTCACGGTCGGCCCCGGTGGCGCGCACGGCTCGTTCGCGGGCACGGTCGCCTTCACCGCGCCGAACGTCTCCCTGTCCGGGTCACTGAGCGTCGAGGTCGACACCCGCGCCGCGACCCGCCACCTGCGCGTCGTCGGCACCGACGTGCTGCTCACCGTCGCCGGCCAGGTGCTGCGCGCCGACGTGTCGTTCGAGCAGGCGACCACGGCCGGCGGCGAGACCGTCGTCAAGGTCGCCATCGCCTCGACGGCCGGCCACCCCCTCCTGTCGCTGACCGCCGGGGGCTCCGACGTGCTCGTCGTCACCGCCGCGACCGGGCAGCTGCTCCTCACCTCCGCCGGCATCGCGGGCTCGCTGGTCGTCACGACCTTCGCGCTCACCATCCCCGGCGGCACCACCCTCACCGCCGACGTGCTGCGGGTCGACGTCAGCACGGTGCGTGCCCCGGTGACGGAGACCTTCGTGCTCGGGGGCACGAGCACGGTGCTCACCCTGCCCGCCGGGCCGTACGTCAGCGTCCGGGTCATCGGCGGCGCGCTGACCCTCGGCGGCGGCGCCGAGCTCGCCGGCAACTTCGCCCTCGAACAGCGCGCCGACGCGAGCGGGGCCGCGGTCACCGTCATCGCCGCCTCCGACGTCGAGGTGGCCGTGACGATCGGCACCGACGGCGCCCGCCTCACCGACGGTGAGGGCGTGTTCGTCATCCTCCCGAACGGCCTGGCCGGCTACCTGTCCGGTCGTGCCGACCTCGCCGCGGGTCCGGTCAGCGCCGGGGCCGACATCCTCCTGCGGGTCAACACGAGCTCGGGCCCCGTCGACACCTCCATCGAGCTCGCCGGGCGCACCCTCGTCGTGAAGTTCGACGAGGGCGACGTCTTCGAGGTCTCGGTGTCGGGCCTGAGCCTGACCATCGCCGACTTCCTCACCATCGAGGGCGACGTCTCCTTCAGCGACACGACGATCAACGGCCAGGCGGCCCAGGTGTTCGCGGGCGAGGGCCTGACGATCTTCCTCGGGCGCGGCCCCGCCAAGCTCTCCACCGGGGAGACCAACCCACTCGCCATCGGCGTCCTGCTGACGAACGGGCGCATCGGCCTCGTGAAGATCGGCTCGACCTACGCGCTCGTCGCTGAGGGCACCGTGAGCCTCATCGGGGTGGCGGGTGTGGTCATCACGGGCACCGTGACCGCGCGGGTCAACACCACCGGCGGCGCCGTGAACGAGAACCTGTCGGTCCCCGGCAGCACCGGGCCCGGCATCGGGCTCACCTTCGCCGACGGCAGCGTCGTCACCGCGCTCGTCGCGTCGGGCGCCACGCTCCAGGTCGCGGGCCAGTCCCTCACCGGCACCTTCTCCTTCGACCGGTCCGCGGACGGTGACCTCGTCGTCGCGGCCTCAGGGGTCTCGGTCGCGCTCGGCGGAGCCGTCAGCGTGACCAACGCGTCCGGCATCCTCGTCAGCGGCGCCGCCGGGATGGCCGGACGGCTCGCGGGCACGGTCGTGCTCACCGTGCCGGGCGTCGGCCTCGCCGGCACCTTCGCCGTCTCCGTCAACACGACGGCAGCCCCGGTGCAGCGCCTCGTCGACCTCGGCGACACCGTG
Organism: Ornithinibacter sp.; assembly: GCA_035458265.1. Taxonomy (GTDB): domain Bacteria; phylum Actinomycetota; class Actinomycetes; order Actinomycetales; family Dermatophilaceae; genus Fodinibacter. The sequence goes on from DATIAB010000005.1 coordinate 9,044, forward strand.
CTCGCGCTCGACCTGCCCACCGGGCCGTACCTGCGTGTCGAGGCGACCGGCGTGACGGTCACGCTCGTCGGCCAGAGCCTGTCCGCCGACGTCCTCATCGAGCGCCGGACCACCGCAGGCGGGATGCCGGTCACCGTCCTCGCGCTCTCGCGCCTCGACCTCGCGCTCGGTGCCGGGCCCTACGGCGCGCGGATCACCGGCGGGTCAGGGCTCCTCGTCGTCGGCGCCACCGGTGTCGCCGGCCGGGTGGGCGGAACGGTCGCGGTCACCCTGCCGGCCGGCACCTCGCTGAGCGGCGCGCTCAGCCTCGCCGTCAACACCGGTACGACCCCCGTCTCGACCTCGGCCGTGCTCGGCGGCACCACCCTCACGCTCGACCTCCCCGCCGGCCCGTACCTCCGCCTCGAGGGCACCGGGCTCGTGCTCACGGTGCTCGGCCAGACCATCACCGGCTCGGTCGGGGTCGAGCGCGCGACGTCGTACGGCAACGACGGCGTGCCGGGTGGCACCGGGCTCGCCGCCGACTCCTCCGTGGTGCGGATCACCGTCACCTCGGCCACCCTCGCCCTCGGCGGCGCGACCCCGGTCGTCACCGTCACGGACGGCACCGCCACCCTCATCCTCACCCCGGCAGGGCTGGCCGGGCGCATCTCCGGCACCGTGGGGCTGCACGTGCCGGGCCTGACGTTCAGCGGCACGCTGGGTGTCGAGGTCAACACGACCTCCGCCCTGGTGAACGAGACGTTCACCGTCGGCTCCGGCGCCCCCGTGGTGCTCGCCCTGCCCGTCGGGCCGTACCTGCGGCTCACGGGCACCGGCATCGACCTCACCGTCGCCGGCCAGACCCTGCGCGGCGACCTCGAGATCACCCGCACCGTGGATGCCGCCGGCGCGCCGGTCGTGCGCCTGGCCGTCCGCGGCGCCACGCTGCGCCTCGGCGGCACGGCAGCGACCCCGATCCTCACCGTGACCCAGACCGCCGACACGACCGCGGAGCTGCTGCTCACCTCGGCCGGCACCGCAGGCCGGCTGTCGGTCGGCATCACGCTCGCCGTCCCCGGAGTCTCGATCACCGGCACCGTGGGCCTGGACCTCAACACCACCCCCTCCGCCGTCGTGCTGGGTGGCGCCACCCTGCCGGCCGGCCCGTACCTGCGCGTGTCCGGCACCGGCATCCTCATCCAGGTGCTCGGCCAGTCCCTGGCGGCCGACGTGACCTTCGAGCAGGCCACCACCTCGACCGGCGCGACGGTCGTCCGGCTCGGCATCGCGAACGCGAGCCTGTCCCTGGTCGGCGACGTCACGGCATCCGTGCCGACGTCCCCGGCCGTCGGCTTCCGGAACGGCACCGGGCTGTTCGTGCTCACACCGGGCGGGCTGGCCGGGTCGCTCGGCGTCGACGTCGTGCTCGCGGTCGGCGACGCGTTCTCCCTCACCGGCGCCCTGTCGCTGCAGGTCAACACGACGACCATCGCCGTCGCCCAGTCGCTCGTGGTCGGTGGCACCGTCGTCGCGATCGACGTGCCGGCCGGGCCCTACCTGCGCCTCGCCGGAGACGACGTCGTCCTCGTCGTCGCGGGGCAGCGCGTCTCCGCCGACGTGGCCCTCGAGCGGGTCACGACG
>DATIAB010000006.1:0-11729 GCA_035458265.1 Ornithinibacter sp.
CTTCGGCAAGGTGCTGCTCACCCTGCCGCTGCAGATCGGCTTCCCCACGGCGATCGACGGCAGGATCGACAAGATCGTCGACAACCTCGCCGTCGTGAAGCCGACCTTCATGGGCGCCGCCCCGCGCATCTTCGAGAAGGCGTACGGCCGGATCAGCATGATGATGGCCGATGAGGGCGGGATCAAGGCCAAGCTCTTCACCCTCGCCAGCGACGTGGGCCGCGAGGTGAGCGTCCTGCGCGAGCAGGGCAAGAACCCCTCGGGGCTGCTCTCGCTGAAGTACTCGGTCACCGACAAGATCATCGGCACGAAGATCCGCGACCGGTTCGGCGGACGGATCCGCTTCTTCATCTCCGGGTCGGCGGCGCTCAACAACGACATCGCGCGCTGGTTCGACGCCATGGGGATGCCGATCCTCGAGGGGTACGGGATGACCGAGACCAGCGCGGCGTCGTTCGTGGCGCGGCCGCGGGCGTACCGCTACGGCACCGTCGGGTGGCCGCTGCCGAACACCGAGGTGCAGATCGCTGCTGACGGTGAGGTGCTGCTGCGCGGTCCCGGCAACATGGAGGGCTACCACAACAACCCCGACGCGACCGCGGAGACCATCGACGGTGAGGGGTGGCTGCACACGGGTGACATCGGTGAGCTCGACGACCGCGGATTCCTGCGCATCACCGACCGCAAGAAGGACCTGTTCAAGACGAGCAACGGCAAGTACGTCGCGCCCTCGATCATCGAGTCGACGTTCAAGGGGCTGTGCCCCTACGCCAGCCAGCTCGTCGTGCACGGGGCCGACCGCAACTTCGTCTCCGCGCTCGTCACCCTCGATCCTGACGCGATCGCCGGCTGGGCCGCGGCGAACGGCATGGAGGGCAGGTCCTACACCGAGATCGTCACCTCGGACGCCTGCCGCGAGATGGTGCAGGGCTACATCGACCAGCTCAACGCCGGGCTCAACCGGTGGGAGACGATCAAGAAGTTCACGATCCTCGAGAACGACCTCACCATCGAGGCGGGCGAGCTCACCCCGAGCCTCAAGCTCAAGCGCAAGGTCGTCGCCGACAAGTACAAGGGCCACCTGGACGCGCACTACGCCGGCTGAGCCGAGCTCTGCCACGCGACGACGCCCTCCTGCCTCGTGCAGGAGGGCGTCGCCCTGTCCGGCGAGGGCGACCCCCGCGTTCACCCGGCCTCAGCGCAGGTTTCGAGGAGTGTGGTGGTGCAGGTCCCGCACGGTGCGTACGGCTGAGCGCGGGTTTAGGGGGTTGAGCGGGGGTTACCGCCTGGTAGTCGCTGCCCTGACAACGACTACCAGTCGGTAACCGGCGTCATCACATGGTCGATCCGCTGATTCGCATGCCGTCCGCAGCCGAAGCCCGCAGCCCGCATAGCCACATGGCGACATGGCGACATGGCGACATAGCGACGGGCACACTGGCAGCCTCAGGAACCCGGGATGGACGGATGCAGGGTCATGAGGTGACGTGGCACGGCCCGCACATCCGGTCGTGGCCGTGCCCGTGACGCGAGGTAGGCACGCTCGAGGCGCGCGATCACGGCATCCGGGCGTTCCCGGAGCCGGCGCGGGGTGATGCCTGCCACGACGACCCCGGCTGCGACGAGGTCACCGTCCTTGTCGACGGTGTCGTCCCACTGGTCGCCCTGGCTGTGGTAGCGGTGCGAGTGCACCATGACGGCCATCGCAACGTCGTCGAACCAGACGTCCGGCGTCGTGAGGGCCGCCCCGGAGGGCTGGGTGAGCATCGGGTTCGCCCAGGCCACGGGCAGGACGACCGACCCTGCGACCAGGTCGAGGAGCTCCGACTCCGGCACCGACCATGCCCCCGATGCGGCCTCGGCCAGAGGGGCATGCAGTGGCGCGGCATCGCGAGGTCGCAGTCGGTGCACCCACTCGGAAAGGTCATCCAGGGTGGCGATGCCTCGCTGGACGGTCTCGATGAGAATGGCTGAGCGCGCGTCCTGGGCTCGCGCGGCGCGAGCGGCATCCACGGCGGCTCGCGCCGGCGACGAGAGGCGTAGCGGCCCGCGGACCACCGTGCCGGGGTCGTGCAACAGGGTTCGGCGGACCTCCGCAAACCCGCTGGTGCGGCTACTGAGGGGAGCCGGCAGGAGCAGGTGCACCCGCGCGAGAGGGTCGGCTGACGTCACGCCGTGCAGTCGGGCCGCTGTCGCGCCGGAGAGCACCGAGCCCGACCCGGCCCACAGGAGCGCGGCGATCTGGCGTTGCCTGGGCGTTGGGCGTTCGCGGGACATGCCGAAGACGTGAGGAAGCACGACCCGCCACCCGCGCCCGGCGTTCCAGCGGATCGTGGGGTAGGTCATGCCGTGCTCGAGCAGCTGGGCGCGGGTGATGACGTTGTCCTGGCGGGCGAGCAGGGCCTGCACGGCCGGTGGGAACTCTGGCATGGGAGCACCTTCTCCTCGCTGACTTCGCCCGCGCCGGCACCGCTGCCCACCTGTGGATGGAGCCAGCGTGGCGAGCCGCCTGTGGACGACCGTGCCCGGGAAGGCGGCGGTACCTTCGGCGGGCAGCCCGTGGAGACCGTGTTCGATGGCCCGGGCTGGTCTGGCGCAGGCGCGAGGTGATGACGCCGGCTACCGACTGGTAGTCGCTGTCAGGACAGCGACTACCAGGCGGTAACCAGCGATCGGCCCTGCCCTGGCATGCCCTGCCCGTCCGAGACAGTGCCCACCCGGATCTTGCCCGGGCGATGCCGTCCTCCTCAGGACGTGACGAGCGGAACGAAGCGGTACGCGCCGTGCCGGGTCACCACCACCCCACCCGGCGCCGCGGCATCCCGACACGCCCGCAGCATCCAGCCCGCCACCGGCACGACGAGGATGCCGTGCGGGCCGAGCTGGGCCACGAGCTCGTGGGGCATCGCGTCGGCCATCGCCGACACGAGGATGCGGTCGAAGGGCGCCTCGTCGGGCGCACCGAGTCGAACCGGGTCGGCCTGCCGGACCGTCGCCCAGGGCACTGCGGCCCTCGCGACGTTCGAGGCACCCATCTGCACGAGGTCGGCCACCAGTTCCAGACCGAGCACCGACCCCGCCGGCCCGACGAGCTCGGCGAGCAGTGCGGTGCTCCACCCCGACCCGGAGCCGACGTCGAGCACGCGCTGCCCCGGACGGACGTCCAGCAGCTCGAGCATCGCCTGAACGGTGCGCGGCTGGCTGTTGGTCTGTCCGTGACCGATGTCGAGCGGCCCGTCGTGCCCGGCGCGCCTGCGCACCGAGCGTGGGAGGAACCCGGCACGGGGCTGTGCCGCCATCGCGGCTCGCACCGCCTCCGGCCCGGAAGGGTCACTGGCACCCGGCTCGCTGCCCACACTCCCAGTGTGCGCCCGTCGAGGCTCTCAGCCCGCCCGTTTGGGTGGCTGGCGCGTGCGGCTTACGCTGGTGGGATGCCCGGTCAGTCGCTCTTCCGCTCCCTCGAGCCGCTCCTCGAGCAGGTGAGCAAGCCGATCCAGTACGTCGGTGGTGAGCTGAACTCGACCGTCAAGCCGTGGGACGTCGCCGGTGAGCCCACTGTGCGCTGGGCGCTCATGTACCCCGACGCCTACGAGGTGGGCGTGCCCAACCAGGGCGTCATGATCCTCTACGAAGTGCTCAACGAGCGGGCCGACGCCCTGGCCGAGCGCACGTACGCCGTGTGGCCCGACCTCGAGGCGCTCATGCGCGAGCACGCGGTGCCGCAGTTCACCGTCGACGCCCACCGCCCCGTCGGCGACTTCGACCTGTTCGGCCTGTCGTTCTCCACCGAGCTCGGCTACACGAACATGCTCACGGCACTCGACCTGGCCGGCATCCCGCTGCACGCCGTCGACCGCGACGACAGCCACCCCGTCGTCATCGCCGGTGGGCACGCCGCCTTCAACCCCGAGACGATCGCCGACTTCATCGACGCCGCGGTCGTCGGCGACGGAGAGGAGGCCGTGCTCGCGATCACCGACATCGTCGGCGCCTGGAAGCGCGAGGGGATGCCGGGTGGTCGCCACGAGCTCCTCCTGCGCCTCGCGCGCACCGGCGGGGTGTACGTGCCGCAGTTCTACGACGTCAGCTACCTTCCCGACGGCCGCATCCAGCGGATCGCGCCCAACCCGGCCCACCCCTCGGTGCCGTGGCGCGTCGCGAAGCACACGGTCATGGACCTCGACGCCTGGCCGTACCCGAAGCAGCCGCTGGTGCCGCTCGCCGAGTCCGTCCACGAGCGGATGTCCGTCGAGATCTTCCGTGGCTGCACCCGAGGATGCCGGTTCTGCCAGGCGGGCATGATCACCCGCCCCGTGCGCGAGCGCAGCATCACCGGCATCGGCGAGATGGTCGAGCGCGGCCTGGCCGCCACCGGCTTCGAGGAGGTGGGCCTGCTCTCGCTGAGCTCGGCCGACCACAGCGAGATCGCGACCGTGGCCAAGGGCCTCGCCGACCGGTACGAGGGCACGAACACCGGCCTGTCCCTTCCCTCGACGAGGGTCGACGCGTTCAACATCGACCTCGCGAACGAGCTGACGCGCAACGGTCGCAGGTCGGGCCTGACCTTCGCACCCGAGGGCGGTTCCGAGCGCATCCGCAAGGTCATCAACAAGATGGTCACCGAGGACGACCTCATCCGCACGGTTGCGGCGGCGTACGGCGCCGGCTGGCGCCAGGTCAAGCTCTACTTCATGTGCGGCCTGCCGACCGAGACCGACGAGGACGTCCTGCAGATCGCCGAGCTCGCCAAGCGAGTCATCGACACCGGCCGCGAGGTCAGCGGCCGCCGCGACATCCGGTGCACCGTCTCGATCGGCGGGTTCGTGCCCAAACCGCACACCCCCTTCCAGTGGGCCGCCCAGCTCGGAGCCGAGGAGACCGACGCCCGGCTCGACAAGCTGCGCCAGGCCATCCGTTCGGACCGGCGCTACGGCTCCGCGATCGGGTTCCGCTACCACGACGGAAAGCCCGGCATCGTCGAGGGTCTGCTCTCGCGCGGCGACCGCCGGGTCGGCCGGGTCATCGAGGCCGTGTGGCGTGACGGCGCTCGCTTCGACGGGTGGTCCGAGCACTTCTCCTACGACCGCTGGATGGCGGCCGCCGAGCGGGAGCTGCCGGCCCTCGGGGTCGACGTCGCCTGGTACACGACGCGCGAGCGCGAGGAGTCCGAGGTGCTGCCCTGGGACCACATCGACTCCGGGCTCGACAAGGAGTGGCTCTGGCAGGACTGGCTGGACTCGCTCGACGAGACCGAGGTCGAGGACTGTCGCTGGACCCCCTGCTTCGACTGTGGCGTCTGTCCCCAGATGGGCACCCAGATCGAGATCGGGCCCACGGGCAAGACGCTGCTGCCGCTCACCGTCCTCGGCGCCGGCCGCGCCGAGCTCGCCGAGCACAGCCACGCCTGACGCCCGCGTCACAGGGCATTGCCCGGCGGCGGCAGCCCCCCGGTGCGAGGATGGCGCCGTGAGCAGTCCGACGCCGAGCTTCTGGGCGCGCTCGCTGCTGTTCGGCAGCCGCCCGGCCGGCAGCCTCGGTCGGATCGGCTGGGCCTTTGCGGCCCTGGTCGCCGTCACGGTCTTCGGCACCGTCGGTTACATGGTCCTCGGGCTGACCTTCGTCGAAGCGATGTACCAGACCGTCTTCACCGTGGCCACGGTCGGCTACACCGAGGTCTACGAACGCACCCCGGCCCTCATGATCTTCACGAGCCTGCTCATCGTCATCGGTGTCGGAGTCGTGCTCTACAACCTGGGGGTGATCCTCGAGGCCGTCACCGAGGGTCGCCTGCGCCAGCACCTCGGAAGGCTTCGCATGGAACGCGACATCTCGAAGCTGCGCGGTCACGTCATCGTCTGCGGCTTCGGCCGGGTCGGCACCTCCGCCGTGAGCCACCTCATCGACACGGGGCACACGGTCGTGGTCATCGACCGTGACCCCGAGCGGCTGGCCGACAGCCCGCTGCAGTACGTCATCGGTGACGCCTCGAACGACGACGTCCTGCGCGCTGCCGGCATCGACCACGCCCGAGCCCTGATCTGCGCCCTGGACACCGACGCCGACACCACCTACGCCACCTTGTCGGCCCGCGCCCTGCGGCCCGACCTCGTGATCATCAGCCGGGCCCGCACCCTGGACTCCAAGGACAAGCTCGTGCGTGCAGGGGCGACCCGGGCGGTCAACCCACAGCTCATCGGCGGCCGGCGGATGGCGTCGTTCGCCCTGCACGCCGACGTCGCCGAGTTCCTCGACGGGGTGATGCACAGCGAGGAGGTCGACCACGAGTTCGAACAGGTCCGCATCCCGCCGGGCAGCGCGTTCGCGGGCAAGCGGCTCGCCGACATCGAGCTGTTCCGTGAGATGTCGGTGCCCGTGCTCGCGGTGCGCCATCCGCACAAGGGCGGGTTCGTCACCAACCCCCCTCGCTCCACGGTGATCGAGGCGGGGGCCACCCTCATCCTCCTCGCGAGCACCGAACAGATCGCCGCCGTGCATCGCGCCGCGGGTACCTCGGACTGACCCGCGTCGCAGCGCCCGGCGGTGGGAGAGTGGAGGCCCCAGCCTCGAGAGGTCGCCATGCCTGACGCCGCCAACGCCCGCGCCGAGATCACCTTGCGCTTCCTCGCGGCGCCGACGGATGCCGGCCAGTCGGGTTCGGTGTCGGCCGGCCGGGTCCTCGAGTGGATCGACAAGGCCGGCTACGCCGCGGCGGCCGGCTGGAGCGGCACGTACGCCGTCACGGCATACGTGGGCAACGTCCGGTTCACCCGGCCCGTCGAGGTCGGTGAGCTGGTCGAGGTGACCGCCCGGGTGGTCCACACGGGCCGCACCTCGATGCACATCACCGTCGATGTCGCATCGGGACAGCCACACACCCGCGCGCTCGAGCCCGCGACCCGGTGCCTCATGGTCTTCGTCTCGGTGGACGCCCAGGGCGCCTCGACCCCAGTGCGTGAGCTCGTGCCCCGCACCCTGGGTGAGGAGCTCGAGCAGCAGTGGGCGGCTCGCCGCGCCGACCTGCGCCGCGAGGTCGAGGCGGCGATGGCCGGACAGGTGTACACGGATGCCGGGTCGGCACCGCGCGTCGTCATGCGGTTCCTTGCGGCCCCGACCGACGTCAACTGGGGCGGCAAGGTCCATGGAGGCATCGTCATGCGCTGGATCGACGAGGCGGCCCACGTGCTCGCGACCCAGTGGACGGGCAACCCGCACAACGTCGCGATCTTCACCGGCGGGGTGCGGTTCTACCGGCCGCTGCGGATCGGCCACGTCGTCGAGGTCGAGGCTCGGCTGCTGCACACCGGGACGACGGCGATGCACATCGGCGTCCACGTGCGCTCCGGCGACCCCGCGGAAGGAGCAGGCGGCATGGAGCTGACGACGTTCTGTCGCACCGTCTTCGTCGGCATCGACGACGAGCGCCGGGCGGTGCCGTGCCCGACGTGGGTGCCGGTCAACGACGAGGACCGGGCCCTGGACGCGCACGCCGTCGAGCTCGTGGCCATCCGCGACCGCTTCGGCAACTGAGCGGCATCCCCGCTCACCCCGACTCATTGCGACGTACCCACCGTCCCACCCTCGCGACGGAGGGGAAGGGGTGGGTACGTCGCAAGAAGTCGGGCTCAGGCGTAGAGGGCGCCGACGACCTCGCGGAAGGTCACCGTGTGCCGGTCGACGTCGGCCCGGGAGGTCTCGGGGCACATCAGCGCCATGTTGTGGAACGGCGTCATGAGGATGCCGCGGTTGCACATCGCGAGGTGCATGTAGGCGTCGAGGTCGTCGTCGTGCGCGACGGCGGCCTCCTCGCCGGTGCGCGGTGCGGGGCTGGCGAAGCGGTACTCCGAGCGCGCTCCGAGCTGGCTGACCGACCACGGGACGTCGAGCTCGTCGAGGGTGGCCTGGACCCCCTCGGTGAAGATCGTCGCGAGGTCGATCATGTGCGTGAACGCGTCCTGCGTCAGAACCTCGCCCAGGGTGGCCCGCATGGCCGCTGTCGACAGGGCGTTGCCTGCCAAGGTGCCGCCCACGCCGCCGACGTCGACGATGTCGGCGTCCCCGGCATCCGTGTGGGAGGTGATGGCTGCCGCGACGTCGGTCGTGATGCCGTAGGCGCCGCACGGGATGCCGCCCCCGATCGACTTGCCGATGACGAAGATGTCGGGCTCGAGGTCCCAGGCCGCCGTCGCGCCGCCCCATCCTGCCGAGAACGTGTGCGTCTCGTCGATCATGAGCAGCGCGCCGTAGCGCGTCGCCAGCTCGCGCAGGCCCTCCATGAACCCGGGCTCGGGAAGCACGATGCCGATGTTGGTGAGGGCGGGCTCGGTGAGGATGGCGGCGACGTCACCGTGTGCGAGCTCACGTTCGACCGACGCCAGGTCGTTCCACGTCGCCGCGCGCGTCGTGAGGTCCAGCGGCACCGGGGGAGCGACGTTGCCGGGCCGCGACTGCGCCTTGCCATCCGGCCCAGGGATCGCGAACGTCTCGTCGACCGACCCGTGGTAGCAGTAGCCGAACACGAGGATCTTCGGCTTGCCGGTCGCGAGCCGCGCCAGTCGCACGGCCCAGCGGTTGGCGTCCGTGGCCGACAGGGTGAAGCTCCACAGCGGCATCCCGAAGCGTGCGGTCAGCTCCGCGCCGACCCACTGGGCGTCAGCACTGGGAAGCATCGTCGTGATGCCACCGAGGTCACCCATGCGGCGCCCGACGGCCTCGACGGTGGCGCGCGGTGAGTGCCCGGCGAACGCTCCGGTGTCGCCGAGCGCGAAGTCGACGTAGGTGTGTCCGTCGACGTCCGAGATCCGGTTGCCCCGGGCGTGGTCGAGGTAGAGCGGGAAACCCCCGGTCCACTTGTTCATCCACGTCATCGGGACCCGGCCGAACAGGTTGCTTCCCTGCACGAAGAGCTCACGGCTGCGAGGGTGGGCGGCGGTGTAGGTCGCCTGCTCGGCGGCGATGAGGTCGGTCAGGCGGGTGCGGTCGATCGGCGGCATGCTAGCACGATAGCGGACCGAATCGATGGTCAATCGCGGCTCGATGATCGAAACCACTACCGGATGCCGCGACTCGCGACGGATTTCGGATGCCGGCCCCAGCGGGGCTGATCTGCCCCATGGGTCGATCGTGACCCACGAGTGGGCGTGCTCAGCTGGTGAAGAGCCCCAGCCTCACGGCCTCGGGCACCTGCGCCATCGTCTGCGCCGACGCGGCCTTTCCGCCCGTGCCCGCCACGATCCGGGTGAGCACCCCGAGGTCGCTGGGGTCGAAGGCGATGGCGATGATCCGCACCGGCCGGTCCTTGTCGAAGGTCCTGGCCAGGTGGGCCCGCAGCTGGGCCTCCGTGAACGTGCTCGTGGTCTGCTCGTTCTTGCCGTCGGTGAGGACGAGGACCTGGTTGACGTAGTCGGGGTCGTAGTTCTTCGTGGCGTCGTCGTAGGCCGCCCGGATCGCCTCGAACAGCGGGGTCCCGCCGCCGACCGGGACGGTGGCGAGTGCTGCCGTCGACGCCGCGCTGTGCACCGTGGCCCCCGTGGCGGTGTCGTTGCGCTGCAGGGGCGCCACCCGGGTGACTACTGGCCTGCCCGACTCAGCCCGGAAGGTCCAGATGCCCGAGCGTGCCATGGGGGAGGCCACCTGGTAGGACTGCGTGGCCAGCGCTCGCACGACGTCGATCTTGGCGGCGGGGCTGCCCGGCATCGGGTCGGCCATCGACCCCGAGGTGTCCAGGACGACCAGCGTCGAGATGCGGGTGCGCATGAGCGACCACTGGCCGGCGACCGCGGCGATGTCCTGCGCGCTCATCGACCGCGGCGGTGCCGGCAGGCTCGCCGGGCTGACGCCGGGGGCCGGGGGCGTGGGGGCCGGGCCGCTCGGCGTCCGGAGGCCGGCCGCCGAGAGGGCCGCACGCCCCTGCGCGCTGGCCAGCGCGGAGGCGATGCGCGACGTGCGCTGTCGCAGCGTCGGACTGGCTCCGGAAGGGGACGACACGACCCAGTCCAGGACGGTTGCGCCACCCGCGACGGGGAAGCCGGTCATCGGAACGGCGGGGCTGCTCGCGGCGTAGCGGGCCAGGTCGGCCTCGGTCGTCACGAAGGCCGAGGCCGTCGCCGCGCTGTCCGCGACCGTGGCGGGTGTCGGCAGGGTCCCGTCGGTGCGCGACTCGGTGCGCAGCGCGTGCTCGAGCTTGATCACGGCGAGGTCGCCGGGCGAGGGTGTCGCGTAGTCGGGGGCGCCGTCGAGGGGCCCACCGTTCGCGACGCCGGCCAGACCGGCGAAGGCGGCTGCACCCAGCGCCGTCGTCGCAGGATCGGGGGAGTCGATGGTGAAGCTGCCCCATTCCGGGTGGCCCAGCGCCGACCAGGCCGAGGGAGTCGTGAGCAGCGAGCCGAGGGTGGCCGTGTCGAGGGCCGATGCACCGAGGACCGTGGCCATCTGGGTCGGCATCGCGAGCACGACGGGAGAGGTGGCGACGGTGCGCGCGACCGGTGACACGGCATCCGGCGATGGTGCAGCCTGCGTCGAGGCGGCGCCGACGTCGACGACGGGTGGGCCGAGTCGCACGGCGTCAGCTGCCTCGTCGCGCTCCGCCAGGCGGACCCCCCTGCAGTCGCCACCGAGGTGGTCGGCCGCAGCGGCCACGATCGCGTCAGCGTGCGCCGCGGGCAGACCGGGCGCGATCAGGGCCACGGCGTCCACGCACACGGTCCTGGTGTCCGCGGCCGAGTCGCCCGTGGCCCGCGCCACGCTGATGGCGGCTGCGGCGACCACCCCTGAACCCACGAGGGCGGCCAGCACCTGTCGGGCGCGCGTCGTCCGCTGGGCCGCGGCATGGCGGTGGCGCGCGCTTCGTGATTCCATCGTCGATCCCCCGGGTCCCCCTCCCGCGTCCTGCGAGAGCGCTTGCACCTCGACGGTAGCCAGATTCGCCCACGGGCGGGTCCGATAATGAGGCGATCAGCGCACGCCCGGGAGATCGGCGGCGGGAGACGGCAGCGCCGGCATCGGGCAGCGGCCGGAGCAGGCTGCGGACACGTCTAGGCTGGGGCATCATGGCCCGCCAGCGCACCCCAGAGGGACCCCCTCCCGCACCCGCCGTGCAGAAGCTGCGCATCCGCTACGCCAAGCGGGGCCGCCTGCGGTTCTCGTCCACGAGGGACTTCTCCCGAGCCCTCGAGCGCGCGCTTCGGCGAGCCGACGTGCCGATGGCGTTCTCGGCCGGCTTCCACCCCCACCCGCTCATCTCGTATGCGAACGCCGCACCCACGGGTACCGCGAGTGAGGCGGAGTACTTCGAGATCCGGGTCACCGAACGCATCGACCCGGAGGCGGTGCGCGCCGCCCTCGACGAGGCACTGCCCGAGGGGCTCGACGTGCTCGAGGTGGTGCAGGCAGGGCCGGGCTCCCTCGCGGACCGGCTCGAGGCCAGCGAGTGGCACGTCGTGGTGCGCGGAGCCGACCCGCACGCGGTCCTGCAGGCGGTCACGGCATACCTCGCGTGTGAGGTCGCGGAGACGACCCGCACCTTCAAGACGGGCCCGCGCACCTTCGACACGCGCGGCGCGGTGCTGGCCATGGATGCCACCCGGGTGGATGACGAGGGGTGTGCGATACTGCGCATGGTCGTACGGCACACCACACCGTCCGTGCGCCCCGATGACATCCTGACCGCACTGCGCGCAGTGACTGGGTTCTCGCCTCCGGTCCCACCCCTGGTGACCCGGCTGGCCCAAGGC
>DATIAB010000007.1:0-2096 GCA_035458265.1 Ornithinibacter sp.
TCGAGGTCCGGCCCGAGACCGCGGATGCCGTCACGGTCGTCATCCGTCCGGGCCGCGGCTGGCTCGGCCACGTGCCCGGGCAGTACATCCGCATCGGCATCGACATCGACGGCGTGCGCCACTGGCGTGCCTACAGCCTCACCCACCGCGCCGACGGCACGCCCGCGGCCGGCATCCCGGCAGGGTGCATCGCCATCACGACCAAGGCCATCCCGAGCGGCAAGGTCTCGACCCACCTGGTTCGCGAGGCCCGCCCCGGCACCCTGGTCATGCTCGACCAGGCCACCGGCGACTTCACCCTGCCGAGCCCGGCGCCCGCGAAGGTCCTCTTCCTCACCGCCGGCAGCGGCCTGACCCCCGTCATGGGGATGCTGCGCAACCACCTCGGCGAGCTCTCCGACGCCGCCCACGTCCACTGCGCGCCCACGGCATCCGACGTGCTGTTCGCCGACGAACTGCAGTCGTATGCCGGCAGCGGTCGCCTCGACCTCTCCCTCAACCTCGACGACGAGCACGGCGTACTCGACCTCGAGCGCCTCGACACCCTCGTCCCCGACTGGCGCGAGCGCGAGACGTGGACGTGCGGCCCCACCGGCCTCCTCGACGCTGCCGAGGCCCACTGGGCGGGAGCCGGCGTCGCCGACCGCCTGCACACCGAGCGGTTCCGCCCCACCATCATCGAGCCCGGGGAGCGTGGCGAGATCACCTTCCTCACCAGCGACGTCACCGTCGACGCCGACGGCAGCACCCCCATCCTCGATGCCGGCGAAGAGGCCGGCATCCTCATGCCGAGCGGGTGCCGGATGGGCATCTGCTTCGGTTGCGTGGTCACCATGCGCCAGGGCGCGATCCGCGACCTGCGCACCGGTGACATCACCGTCGTCGAGCCCGGCGACGAGCTGCCCGTCCAGACCTGCGTCAACGCTGTCGCCGGCTCCTGCGCCGTCGAGCTCTAGAACACCTGCCACTGCCCGCCCGCCCGCGAGAACCGGAAGGACCACCCTCATGACCCTCGCCCCCGAGCGCACCACGCCTCAGACCATCCCGACCCACGCGTCGACCAAGCCGCACGGCATCAATCCCCGCCTGTCGGTGACGAGCCTGACCCCGCGGCCGCAGCGACCCGCGCTGAAGAAGTCCGGCCGCCCCAACCCCGCCGCGCACCTGACTCCCGAGCAGATCGAGGGCATCGGTGTCGAGCTCGACGCCCTGCGCAAGGAGGTCATGGACAGCCGCGGTGAGCGCGACGCCGCCTACATCCGCAAGGTCATCAAGACCCAGCGCTACCTCGAGGTCGGCAGCCGCGCCGTGCTGCTGTTCTCGGGCGTCAAGGTCAAGGGCTTCCGCCCCGCGTGGTGGATCGGCACCGCCGGCCTGTCGGTCGCGAAGATCCTCGAGAACATGGAGATCGGCCACAACGTCATGCACGGCCAGTGGGACTGGATGCGTGACCCCAAGATCCACTCGACGGCCTGGGAGTGGGACAACGCCTCCCCGAGCAGCCAGTGGAAGCACAGCCACAACGAGATCCACCACACCTTCACCAACGTCCTCGGCCGCGACAACGACCTAGGCTACGGCATCCTGCGTGTGGACGAGGACCAGCGGTGGAGCCCGTTCTTCCTCTTCCAGCCCATCTGGCACGTCGGCAACGCGCTGCTGTTCGAGTACTCCATCGCGGCCTACGACCTGGAGCTCGGCGGCTACCTCGCGAAGAAGAACCGGATGAGCGAGGAGGAGAAGGCGAAGTTCCGCGCCGACGCGCAGGAGGTCCTCGCGAAGATCAAGCGACAGGCCACCAAGGACTACGTCGTGCACCCGGCCCTGGCTGCCGCGACCTTCACCGGGTCGGCGCGCACCACCCTCACCGCCAACATCACCGCCAACCTCGTGCGCAACCTGTGGACGAACTCCATCATCATCTGTGGCCACTTCCCCCCCGGCATCGCGACCTTCGAGAAGACCTCGATCGACGGCGAGACCCGCGGTGAGTGGTACCTGCGCCAGATGCTCGGCTCGGGCAACATCAGCGGCTCCAAGGCGATGCACGTCATGAGCGGCAACCTCAGCCACCAGATCGAGCACCACCTCTTCCC
>DATIAB010000008.1:0-6289 GCA_035458265.1 Ornithinibacter sp.
GTGGTGGTCACTCCTGGTGCGTGATGAGCGCGGCGAGACCGCGCACGGATCGCGCGGGGTGCCGGTTGCTCGGTGTAGGCGTCCGGTCCGGCGATGCACGAGAAGGCAGCGACCGGACGGGTACAGCCGTCCATTCTGCCAGACGTCGGACACGCGCCCGACCATGGCAGTCCTCGCTCAGCGGTTCTGCCACGCCTCCGGGTCGGACGCCATCGTCCGAGCCGGCGCAGGGAGGTCGCCGGTGAGCACGTGCTGCAGGCTCGTGCCGTCGAGCACCTCGCGCAGGCTGGCCCGCACGGCCACCCACACGCTCGGCAGGTGCTGCGCGACACCTTCGTAGCTCGTCTCGTGGGGTCGGAGGCCACGCACCTCGGCCAGCGGCCCGTCCACGGCGCGGAAGACGTCACCCAGGCTGATCTCGGATGCCGGTCGCGCCAGCGTGTAGCCGCCGCGGGCTCCCCTGGTGCTCACCACCAGGTGCGCGGTGCGCAGGTCGGCGACGATCGCCTCGAGGAACTTGCGCGGCAGGTCCTGCTGCCGGGCGAGGACCTCGACGCTGAGTGGGCCGGCGCCCTCGGCCTGGGCCTGCGCGAGTGCCAGCATCGCCCGGACGGCGTACTCGGTGCGCGCGGAGATGTCCACGCCGGCATCCTCCCGCACCCATGGCCTGCGGGTCACCAGGTCCTCCGAGCCTGCGCCGGGTCGAGGTGTTACTGCACCTGATCCCCGAGCGGTATCACCTTCATCCCGCGACCACTCCGCCGGGTCGAGGTGTTCCCGCACCTGATCCCCGAGCGGTATCACCTCCATCCCGCACCACCCCCGCGGCCCGGCTCTTCGTGGAGGTCGGCACTGAGGTGACGGCACGGCATCCACGATGCGAGACATAACCAACTGTTGGTTGACCCATAACGATTAGTTGATGAAACTCCTACTTGTCCGATCGGAATACCTCTCCCGGGAGCCTCCCTCATGCGCAAGCTCGTCCTCCTCGCCCTCGTCGGCCTCGGCGCCCAGCTCGTCGACGGGTCGCTCGGGATGGCCTATGGGGTCACGTCGACGACGCTCCTGCTCGCGATCGGCACGAACCCGGCAGCCGCCTCGGCCACCGTGCACCTGGCCGAGATCGGCACGACCCTTGCCTCGGGGGCCTCGCACTGGAAGTTCGGCAACGTCGACTGGAAGGTCGTCACCCGCATCGGAATCCCCGGCGCGATCGGCGCCTTCGCCGGAGCAACGTTCCTGTCCAGCCTCGACACCACCGTCGCCGCCCCCGTGATGTCGCTCATCCTGCTGGCGCTCGGCATCTACGTGCTCGCGCGCTTCACCGTCAAGGGCCTGCGGCGCGACCGGCTCGGCCAGCCGCTGCGCCGGCGCTTCCTCACCCCGCTCGGCCTCGTCGCCGGGTTCGTCGACGCGACCGGCGGCGGCGGCTGGGGCCCGGTCGGCACCCCCGCGATCCTCGCGAGCGGACGACTGGAGCCCCGCAAGGTCATCGGCTCGATCGACACCAGCGAGTTCCTCGTCTCCGTCGCGGCGAGCGCCGGGTTCCTCCTCGCGCTGGGCTCGGCCGGCATCGACACCGCCTGGGTGATCGCGCTGCTCGCCGGCGGGCTCATCGCGGCCCCCATCGCGGCGTGGCTGGTGCGCCACATCCCGCCGCGGGTGCTCGGCTCGGCCGTTGGTGGCGTCATCGTCCTGACGAACACCCGGACCCTGCTGCGCAGCGACTGGATCGACGCCTCCGACGCCACCCGCACGGTCGTGTACGTGCTGCTCGCAGCCGTGTGGGCCGGGGCGGTCGCCTGGTCGGTGCGTGCCTACCGGGGCGAGCTGGCCCTGGAGCGCGAGCTCGCCGACATCGAGGCCGAGCTGGCCACCGACGACGCGCGCAAGGGCGCCGCCGAGCCCGCCTGACACGTCCCACCCATTGCGAATCGCCCACCCGACCGAGCCGGTTCCGGCCTCCGCCAGGTGGGCGATTCGCAATGGGTCGGGCTCTCGGGGTCATGGCCCGGGCGGATGGGGGATGCCGCGCAGCACCACGAGCGAAGGGGCCGCGAGCACGGCGAGGTCCTCGCGCGGGCCCTGCGGGTAGACGACGAGATCGGCCTCGGCCCCCTCCTCCAGGCCCGGCCACCCGAGCCAGGTCCGCGCCCCCCAGCACGCGGCATCCAGCGCCTCCGACGTCGTGAAGCCCGCGTGCGCGAGATGGGCCACCTCGGCGGCGACGAGGCCGTGGGGCAGCGAGCCCCCGGCATCCGTGCCGACGAACACCGGGATGCCGGCATCGCGCGCCGCCGCGACCGTCTCGTACCGACGCGCGTGCAGGTCGAGCATGTGGCGGTGGTAGCCGGGGAACTTCTCCCGGGCCGGCTCGGCGATCTGCGGGAAAGTGTCGATGTTGACCAGGGTCGGGACGATGACGACGCCCTGGTCGGCAAACGCCGAGATCGTGTCGGGTTCGAGGCCGCAGGCGTGCTCGACGCAGTCGGTGCCGGCCGCCGCGAGGTCGCGCAGCGACTGCTCACCGAAGCAGTGGGCCGTCACCCGGGCACCCTCCTCGTGGGCCGCCGCGACGGCCAGGGCCAGCACGTCAGCCGGCCAGCACGGGCTGAGGTCACCGGTGTCCCGGTCGATCCAGTCGCCGACGAGCTTGACCCAGCCGTCGCCGGAGCGCGCCTCGATGCGCACCTGGTCGACGAGCTGCTCGGGCTCGACCTCCCACGCGTAGTGACGGATGTAGCGGCGGGTTCGGGCGATGTGCCGGCCGGCCCGCACCAGGCGCGGCAGGTCCTCGCGCTCCTGGACCCACCGCGTGTCGGCGGGCGAGCCTGCGTCGCGCAGGAGGAGGGCGCCGGCGGCGCGGTCCGCGAGCGCCTGGGCCTCCGCGGTCGCCGCGTCCGTCGCGCCGTGGCGGTCGAGCCCGATGTGGCTGTGCGCGTCGACCAGGCCGGGAAGCACCCAGCCGGGCACGGTGCTCACGTCGTGGTCACCGTGCGGCGCGACGTACGTGATCCGTCCGCCGACGACCCACGCATGGTCACGGACGTCATCGGGTCCGAGCAGGACGGGGCCGGTGAGGTGCAGGACCTGAGCCATCTCCCGACCCTAGTCGCAGCCACCAGCCGTCGGCGCGACGTGGGTTCCCTCAACCACGCCGCAGGTCGAGGGAGTCGCGGCGGCGCAGGGCGAGCGCGCACCCCGCGAAACCCGCCGCCTGCGCCAGGGCGCCGATCACCTGAGGCACCTCGTTGTGGAAGGCCGTCAACCCGATGACGTGCAGCACCGGCCACGTGGCGATGGCGAGCGCCGCCCACCGTGGCACCGCCCGGGTACGGAGCAGCCCCGCCACGAGAAGGAGCGTGCCGACGAGGTTGCCGAGGACGAAGACGATGAACGCCCAGACGAACCACGGGTCGGCCTGGGCCGTGTCGATGACGTCCGCGAGCTGTGCGGTGGGCCCGACCACCTCGGCCATCGCCAGGGTCGTGAAGCCGGATGCCGCCACCCCCGCGTAGCAGATGTAGCCCGCGACCATCAGCGAGCCGCCCACGGTCACGAGCCTGCTGGTCGGCGCCAGCCGGAAGACCCCCAGCACGGCAGGCACCACGAGGATGCCGCCGAACATCACCGCGAGGATGGCGACGCGCATGGCCGTGGGCTCCTCGGCCGACAGGGCGAGCGCTCCCGCACCGTCGATGTCGCTCCCCCCGTCGCGGATCGCGAGCATGTATGCCGTGTTCGCCACGGCCCAGCACCACGGGGCGAGCACCATCCCCGCGACGACACCGACGCGGCGCAGGCCGATGGGCACGGGTGGTGGCGCGCTCATGGCCCCGTGGGTGGTGGGCGCCGCTGGCTTGGACGGGGTGGAGGGGGTGGGGGTGGTCGTCGCCGACATTGTGGGCTCCTCGGTGGGCTGGCTGGTCGCCCTCACCGTGGCCCGGTGCTGCCCGTTCGGACACCGACGACCTTCCCGCATCCATTCCCGAGGGGTCCCGGGCGGGCCGGCACGAGTTCCCGGGTGCCGTCAGCCCGGCGGCAGCGACCGCAGCACTCGGCGAAGCGTCTCGGTGACGACGTCGGGCGCCTCGGAGTGCACCCAGTGCCCCACACCCTTGACGACCACCGGGCGCGCTCGCGGGAACAGGGCCCGCATCTGCTCGGTGTCCTCGTCCCTGACGTAGCTCGAGTCGCCACCGACGAGCCATACCACCGGGCCCTCGTAGGCCGGCGCTCCCGTGACCGGGAAGTCGGCGATGCGCGAGTCGTGCCCTCGGGCGGCGTCGCGGGCGAAGAGATCCAGGTTGGCCTGCCACGACCAGGCGGTGCCCTGCCGGCGCAGGTTCTGCAGGAGGAAGCCGCGGACCGCGGGGTCCGGCTCGACCCGCGCGAACCGCTCCTCGGCATCCGCCCGACCGGTCAGCTCCTCGAGAGGGAGCGCACGCATCGCGTCGATGTAGTGGACGAACCGGTCGAGGTCGCCGTAGTCCTTCGGGGCGATGTCGACGACGACGAGGCTGCGCACCAGGCCCGGGTGGGTCAGCGTCGTGACCATCGCGACCTTGCCGCCGAGCGAGTGCCCGACGAGCACCCACGGCTCGCCCGGCGCAGCGGTCTCCAGCGCGGCGGCGACGTGCCCGGCATACGTCTCGTAGGAGAACTCCTGCGTCCACGGGGACCGCCCGTGGTCGGGAAGGTCGACGAGCAGGCAGCGTGCGCCGGTGCCGTCAGGGCCCGCGAGCACCTTGGCGATCTGGGTCCAGTTGCGTCCCTGACCGAAGAGCCCGTGCAGGAACGCGACCCGGGGGCCGGCCGTGCCGACCGCCAGGGTGTTCAGGGCCGAGGCCGGCGTGGAGGTCACTGCCCCAGGAACTTCTCGAAGCCCTTCGGGAGGCTCGCCGGGTCGAGCGCCGCCGGGTCGAGACCGCCGGGTGCGCCGGCCCCGAACGCTCCACCGCCGGATGCCGGTCGCTCGGCCGCCGCCCGCTGGTCGGCCGCGCGCTTGGCCGGGTTTCCGGACTTGGACTTCCTGCGCTGCGGCACCTGCTGGCGGCCGCGCTTCCCCGGCCCGGAGCCGCCACCCGGCATACCCGGCATCCCCGGCATCCCTCCGCCACGGGCCAGCTGCTTCATCATCTTCTGCGCGTCGCCGAAGCGCTCGAGCAGCTGGTTGACCTCGGAGGTGCTCGTGCCGGAGCCCTTGGCGATGCGGGCGCGACGCGAACCGTTGATCTGCTTCGGGTGGTTGCGCTCGAACGGCGTCATGGAGCGCACCATCGCCTCGACCCGGTCGAACTCACGCTCGTCGAACGCGTCGATCTGGGCCTTCATCTGACCCATGCCCGGCATCATGCCGAGGATCGACTTCAGCGAGCCCATCTTCTTGATGGCCGCCATCTGCTGGAGGAAGTCGTCGAAGGTGAAGTCCTCGGCCGCGAGGAACTTGCGCTCCATCTCGGCGGCCTGGGTGCGGTCGAAGGCCCTCTCGGCCTGCTCGATGAGGGTGAGCACGTCGCCCATGTCGAGGATGCGCGACGCCATGCGGTCGGGGTGGAAGACCTCGAAGTCCTTGACGCCCTCACCGGTGCTCGCGAACATGATCGGGCGCCCGGTGACCGAGGCGACGGACAACGCGGCACCACCGCGGGCGTCACCGTCGAGCTTGGTGAGCACGATGCCGGTGACGTCGACGCCCTCCTGGAAGGCGCGCGCCGTCTCGACCGCGGCCTGGCCGATCATCGCGTCGATGACGAAGAGCACCTCGTCGGGCTGGATCGCCGCGCGGATGTCGGCGGCCTGCTGCATGAGGTCGGTGTCGATCGCGAGGCGACCCGCGGTGTCGACGATGACCACGTCGTGCTGCGCGCGGCGCGCCTGATCGACACCGGCACGCGAGACCCCGACCGGGTCGCCGTGGCTGCGGGTGCCCTCACCCGTCTCGGTGACGACGTCGTGGCCGAAGACGTTGCCGCGCTCGGGAGCGAAGACGGGCACACCGGCACGCTCGCCGACGACCTCGAGCTGCGTCACGGCATTCGGGCGCTGGAGGTCGGCGGCGACGAGCAGAGGCGTGTGGCCCTGGTCCTTCAGCCACTTCGCGAGCTTGCCGGCCAGGGTCGTCTTGCCCGAGCCCTGGAGGCCCGCGAGCATGATGACGGTCGGCGGCTGCTTGGCGAAGCGGACCGTGCGGGTCTCACCGCCGAGGATGCCGACGAGCTCCTCGTTGACGATCTTCACGACCTGCTGGGCCGGGTTGAGCGCGTCGCTGACCTCGGCCCCGAGC
>DATIAB010000009.1:0-11919 GCA_035458265.1 Ornithinibacter sp.
AACCTCGCGCTTCCCCCATGGGCAGGAAAAGTCGAGGCGGGGGGTGACGTCAGGCGGGGACGACGTTGACGAGCTTGGGCGCGCGCACGATGACGGTGCGGATGCCGTCCGGAGCCGCCGCGCGGACCTTCTCGCTCGCGAGGGCCAGCTCGCGCAGCGCGTCCTCGCTGATGTCGGCCCGTACCACGAAGCGGTCTCGGACCTTGCCGCGCACCTGCACGACGCAGGTGACGGTGTCGTCGACGAGCAGCGCCGGGTCGGCGACCGGGAACGCTTCGTGCACGAGCGAATCGGAGTGCCCCAGACGGGCCCACAGCTCTTCGGCGATGTGCGGTGCGAGGGGAGCCACCATGAGCACGATCTGCTCGGCGGCCTCACGGGGCACTCCCCCGTCGAGCTTGGTGAGCGCGTTGTTGAGCTCGGTGAGCCGGGCGATGGCCGTGTTGAACCCGAGCCCGGCGTAGTCGCTGCGCACGGCGTCGATGGTGCGGTGCAGCACACGCGACGTCGCGTCGTCGAGCGGGGCGTCGACGACGACGAGCTCACCGGTCTCCTCGTCGACGACGTTGCGCCACAGCCGCTGCAGGAAGCGCTGGCTGCCGACGACGGCCCGGGTGTCCCAGGGCTTGCTCTGCTCGAGCGGGCCCAGCCCCATCTCGTAGAGCCGGAAGGTGTCCGCACCGAACGCGGCGTACATCTCGTCGGGGCTGACCATGTTCTTCAGCGACTTGCCGATCTTGCCGAACTCGCGGCTGACCGGCTCGCCGTTCCAGGTGAAGGCGGGATGCCCGTCGGCGTCGACGCCCTCGGCCACCTCCTTGGCCTCGACGTACTGGCCGCGGCTGTCGGTGAAGGCCGGCGCCTGGATGTAGCCCTGGCTGAAGTAGGTGCGGAACGGTTCATCACTGCTGAGGTGACCCAGGTCGTGCAGCACCTTGTGCCAGAAGCGGGCGTAGAGCAGGTGCAGCACCGCGTGCTCGACACCGCCGACGTAGAGGTCGACGCCCCCAGGGTCGCGCGTGCCCGCGGGGGCGCCGGCGACCGGCTCGGGGCGCGGCCCCATCCAGTAGGCCTCGTTCTCGGGGTCGACGAGCACGCCCTCGTTGGCCGGGTCGAGGTAGCGCAGGTAGTACCAGCAGGAGCCGGCCCAGTTGGGCATCGTGTTGGTCTCGCGGCGAAAGCGCCGGGTGCCGCGCCCGTCGCCGAGGTCCAGGTCGACCTCCACCCACTCGGGCACGCGCGACAGCGGTGGCTCGGGCTCGCTGCTCGCGTCGTCGGGGTCGTAGGTCTTCGGGCTGTAGTCGGGCACCTCGGGCAGCTCGACGGGCAGCATCGCGTCCGGCAGCGCGTGGGCGACGCCGTCCTCGTCGAAGACGATGGGGAACGGCTCGCCCCAGTAGCGCTGGCGGCTGAACAGCCAGTCGCGCAGCTTGTAGGTGACCGTCGACTCCCCGAGTCCGCGATCGGTGAGGTAGGTGGTGATGCGCTCCTTGGCGTCGGCGATGTCGAGCCCGTCGAGACTGAGGTCGTCGTTGCTGCTGTTGATCGCTCGGACCTCGCCGGTGAAGGCAGTGCTCTCGTCGTGGCCCGCGCTCGGCTGGACGGTCCGGACGATCGGCAGGTCGAAGACGGTGGCGAAGTCCCAGTCGCGCTCGTCCTGGCCCGGCACGGCCATGATCGCGCCGGTGCCGTAGCCCATGAGCACGTAGTCGGCGACGAACACCGGGATCCGCGCGCCGGTCACGGGGTTGGTCGCCCAGCCGCCGGTGAAGACGCCGGTCTTGTCCTTGCCCTCGGACTGCCGCTCGATGTCGTTCTTGCGCGAGGCCGCGAGGCGGTAGGCCGCGACGGCCTCGGCGGGGGTGGCCGAGCCGCCCGTCCACGCGGGCTTCGTGCCCTCGGGCCAGCCACCTGCCGGGACGAGGGCGTCGACGAGCGGGTGCTCTGGCGCGAGCACCATGAACGTCGCGCCGAACAGGGTGTCGGGACGGGTGGTGAAGACCTCGATCCCTGTCCCGGAATCGACCAAGAGGTCACGCGAGGGACGCTCAGCCGGTGAGGCGACGGCATCCGATGTCCCGGAATCGACCCAGAGGTCACGCGAGGGACCCGCGATCGGGAAGGTGACCCGGGCACCGTGGCTGCGCCCGATCCAGTTCCGCTGCATGATGCGGACCTTCTCGGGCCAGTCGACCCGGTCGAGGTCGTCGGCCAGGCGGTCGGCGTAGGCGGTGATCCGCATCATCCACTGGCGCAGGTTGCGCTTGAACACCGGGAAGTTGCCGCGCTCGGAGCGACCCTCGTTGGTGACCTCCTCGTTGGAGAGCACCGTGCCCAGGCCGGGGCACCAGTTGACCGGCGCCTCGCTCGTGTAGGCCAGTCGCTGACCGTCGAGGATGCCGGCCTGCTCGGTCGCGCTGAGGTCGTCCCACTCGCGGCCGTCCTCGGCAGGCAGTGCACGCAGGCCGTCGCGGTACTCCTGCTCGAGCTCGGCGATGGGGCGGGCCCGGCCGGTGCCGCCGTCGGGGCGCACGGCATCCGCGTCGTACCAGGAGTTGTAGATCTGGGTGAAGATCCACTGGGTCCAGCGGTAGTAGTCGGGGTCGATGGTCTGGATGGCCCGGCGGTCGTCGTGGCCCAGCCCGAGGCGGCGCAGCTGGCGCGCCATGATGACGATGTTGTCCTCGGTGGTCTTTCGAGGGTGCTGCCCGGTCTGCACGGCGTACTGCTCGGCCGGCAGCCCGAACGCGTCATAGCCCAGGCAGTGCAGGACGTTCTTGTCGAGCATGCGGTTGAAACGGGCGAAGACGTCGGTGGCGATGTAGCCCAGGGGGTGGCCGACGTGCAGGCCTGCGCCACTGGGATAGGGGAACATGTCGAGGACGAGCAGGTGCCCCCCGGAGTGCGCCGCCACGCCTTGGGGGTCGGCCCACGGGCCCGCCGGATTCGGTGCGTGGTACGTGCCTCGCTCGGCCCAACGGTCCTGCCAGGCAACCTCGATCCGCCCGGCCAGCTCGGCGGTGTAGCGGTACGGGGTGTCGCTCATCTCGTCCTCGTGCTCTCGTGGTGGTGCTCGGGTGCGCTCATGAAAAAACCCCTCGCACAGGAGGGGTCGCCGCGCGGCTGGGAGGCCGTCGCGGCTAGGTAAGCAGGAGCACCGTGGTCACGACGTCAGGGTATCGCAGGGGGCGGGTCGCAGGGCTCGTCAGGCCAGCAGACCAGCGACGATGAGCGCCTGGGCACCGTGGTAGGTCAGCATCGTGACCGGCCCGCTCCAGGGGGACGGCCGCACGAAGCGCCCGAGGGCGAGCACGGTGTCGCTGACGACGAACAGGCTGACACCCAGCCCGACGAGCAGCAGGCCCGTGGCCCAGCCGGTGACCGCCATGGCGCCGATCACGATCATGTAGGCCGCGACGGCCGCCGCGAGCGCTGCGCCGCCCCGGGCTCGGGCGCCGGGCAGGATGCCACGACCCACGGCCAAGGATGCGGAGAGCACGGCCAGCCCGAACCAGCCCCAGCCCGGACGGTCCTGGCCCGCGGCGACGAACGACGCGACGAACGCGAGGTGGCCGAGCAGGAAGGCCGTCAGGCCCGCGACGAAGCGGCTCTCGGAGTCGTCGAGCAGCATGACGTCACCGACGAGGCCGAGGACGAGCGCGAGCAGGAGCCACCGCCCGGATGCCGTGTCGCCGGCGCCCGCGAGCGCCGCCACCGCCAGCAGGCCCACCATCGCCGCCGGCTTGGCCCATCGTTCGACGTCCCGTCGGTCGCGCGCGACCGCCCACCAGTCGGTGACCATGACGGCCGCGGTGACGACGGCGGAGAGCCAGAGGGCGACAGTCGACACCTCGGCATCCTCCCAACACGACCTTCCCTCTCGCCTGGGCGCACCCTCGAACCCTCAGTTCCGTCCGTCACAGGCACATGCCGAGCCGAGCAGGCGGACGTATACCGGAAGTGCGGGGCGAACCGCTCCGCGCCCGCACTCCTCGCGGAAGGAGACCTCGATGACGCTCCGCGCGCCAACCACCACCACCCTCCTCCGCCGCCTCGTCGCGGCCCCGGTGGTCCTGCTCCTGCTCCTCGTCGCGGCGGTGGCCGCCACACCCGCCCAGGCCCGGGACCTCCGGGCGTCGATCAGGGGCATCGTCCTCGACGCGGCGACCGGCAAGGGCGTCCCGGGCACCACCGTCCTCGTCATGGAGCAGACCTGTCCCTGGGGCTGTGGCCCTGGCGCCGCGACGACGTGGGAGCCGATCGCGAAGGCGATGACCGCGAAGACCGGCGCCTACACGGTGGCGCTCCCGCGCGCCGGCACGTTCCGGGTGTTCTTCCTCCCCGCTGACCGCGAGAAGCACGCGATGGAGGCCTACCCGGACGCCGCCCTTCCGCTCATGGGTGACGACGTGATCACCCGCTACGGCAAGGCGACGACGAACATCAGCGTCAAGCTCGACCCGGCCAAGCGGATCGAGGGACACGTCTGGGCCGCGGAGTCCCGCTGGGACGAGTTCGGCGAGCGCATCGACGAGTCCCGCTACCTGGGCCTCGAAGGGATCCCCGTCCACGTCGCGTTCCAGAGTGGCGCCCGCATCGAGATGTTCCTCGAGAACCCCGACACGACGCCTGACGCCGAGCCGGTCGGCATCGGCGTCACCGATGCGAACGGCTTCTACAGCGTGTCGGGCTTCAAGGAGTACCCCTTCTTCATCTGGGCGAACTTCGCCCTTCCTTACGCGTACCTCCCGCCGGCCGACGCAGACCGCCGTGACCTCATCGTCGACGACGGGTCCGACGACTTCCCGGCCGGGATCAAGACCATGGATGCCTTCCTCGCCAGGACTGTCGAGGTGAACATCCGCGGCCGGCTCGTCGACGAGGTCGGCGCGGGCCTCGCCGGGCTGCCCATCACCGTCTGGGAGACCGACTGGACCGAGCGCGAGCAGTCCTTCCAGCCCACGTGCACGGTGACCACCGACGGCAACGGCTACTTCGGCTACCCCAGTGCATCACCGGACGACGTCGCCTGCCTGAACCTCGTCGAGCCGCTCGCGCTCCTGCAGTTCCAAGGCACGCAGGGTCTCCGCCCGGAGTTCTACGACAACCGCGACCAGTGGGGTGCCCGTCAGGTGCGGGTGTCCTGGGGTTGGACAGAAGACATCGGTGAATGGGTGCTCTCCCAGGCGCCGGTTGACCAGGGGTGACCCCGGAGAGGGCTCACCGCAGCTCGAGGTGCCCGTCGTCGATCCGGCCCAGCCGGGTCACCGCGAGGTCGTAGGCGTAGCTCTGCACCACCCGCCACGGCCGGCGCCGTCCCTGCTTCGGCAGCAGGTGCGCCGCCCGCTGGACGTACCCCGAGGTCAGTCCGAGCAGCGGCACCTCGCCCGGCTCGGCCTCGTCGTACCGTGGCGTCGCCACCGTCAGCCCCCGCCGGTCCAGGTGGCGCACCAGTGAGCAGAACCACCGGGCGGACAGGTCGGCGCGCAGGGTCCAGCTCGCGTTCGTGTAGCCCACCGCCATGGCCAGGTTCGGCACGTCGGACAGCATCAACCCCTTGTAGACGTGCCCCTGCGAGAGGTCCACCGCATCGCCGTCGACGACCACCTGGGCTCCACCGCCGAACTCCAGCTCCAGTCCGGTCGCCGTGACGATGACGTCGGCCGGCAGGTGCTCGCCCGACGACAACCGGATGCCGTCACGCTCGAACCGCTCGACGGTCGCCGTCACGACCTCCGCCCTCCCGGTGCCCAGCACCTCGAACAGGTCACCGTCAGCGGCCACGCACAGTCGCTGGTCCCACGGGTCGTACCGGGGCGTGAAGTGCGTGTCCACGGGGTACCCCGGCGGCAGTGCCCGCTCCATCCGGCGCCGAAGGATACGGCGCCCGGCATCCGGGTATCGGCGCAGCACCTGGTACCCGAGCGTGGACAGCGCAACGTTCTTGGCGCGCACGACCCGGTGCGCCACGGCATCCGGCAGCACCCGGCGCGCCCTCATCGCAACCGAGTCGCGGCTCGGCAACGCCGCGACGTAGCCGGGGCTGCGCTGCAGCATCGTCACGTGCGCGGCGCCTGCCTCGACGAGGGCCGGGAGCAACGTCACGGCCGTGGCCCCGCTCCCGATGACCACGACGCGGGCGCCCTCGACCGGCATCCCCTCAGGCCAGGCCTGCGGGTGCACGACCGGGCCCGCGAAGTCAGCCTGCCCCGGGAAGTCGACGACGTGCCCGGACGCGTAGGAGTAGTAACCGGTCGCGAGGTAGACCAGTCGCGCTCTGTGGTGCACCACGCCGGATGCCGTGCGCGCGGTCACCGTCCACCGGGCACTGGCCGACGACCACTCGAGGCGCTCGACCCGCTGACCGTGGTGGATGTGACCGGTGACGCCGTACTCGAGCCCGGTGTCCTCGATGTAGGCCCGGATCTGCGCGCCGGACGCGATCGACGTCGCTCCACGCCACGGCCGGAACGGGAAGCCGAGCGTGTACATGTCGGAGTCCGAGCGGATGCCGGGGTACCGGAACAGGTCCCACGTGCCCCCGACCGCGTCACGCGCCTCGAGGACGGCCCACGCCGTGCCGGGGCAGTGCATCGACAGACGCGCGCCGGCGTCGACACCCGCGAGGCCGGCGCCCACGACGAGGACGTCGACATCGAGGGGTGGGTCCGGCGGTCGGGGCACCGGGTCAGCGTATTCCGCGTTTGCGGGTGTCGAACCTCGCGGGCCGGGACGCCGGTTCGAGGCGGTTCCCGTCGGTCCCCCATGTGACGATTGGCGCATGACCACTCTCTCCGACTTCTCCGCCACGACCCTCACCGGCCAGGAGCGCCACCTGTCCGACTACGCCGGGCACGTCGTGCTCGTCGTCAACACGGCCAGCAAGTGCGGCCTGACCCCGCAGTACGAGGGCCTCGAGGCGCTCTACCAGGAGATGCGCGAGGACGGCCTGGTCGTGCTGGGCTTCCCGTGCAACCAGTTCGGCAACCAGGAGGCCGGCACCGAGGAGGAGATCGGAGAGTTCTGCCAGGTGAACTACGGCGTGAGCTTCCCGATGTTCGCCAAGGTCGACGTCAACGGCGACGACGCGCACCCGTTGTTCGAGTGGCTGAAGTCCGAGACCAAGGGCCTTCTCGGCGGCCGGGTCAAGTGGAACTTCACGAAGTTCCTCGTCGGCCGCGACGGCCAGGTCATCGGCCGCTACGCTCCCACGACCGAGCCGGCTGACCTCGCCGACGACATCCGCGCAGCGCTGCTCGCCAAGGCTGCATGAGCCCCTGGCTCCTCCTCATCCCGCTCGGTGTCTTCGGTGGCTTCATCGCCTTCGTGTGGCACCGCCTGGCCGTCGCGCCGGGCTGGCGCCCCCGCTGGGTGCGGTATGCCGTGGCGAGCGTTCTCGTCGTGCTCACGGCGTTCGCGTTCGCCGGGTTCGACGCCTGGGGTGGGTCGTTCACGCCCGCGCAGATGCGCCCGGTCGTGTGGCTCGGCCAAGCGTTCCTCGCGAGCTGCCTCTACCTCTTCCTCGGGCTCGTGCCGGTGTGGCTGGTCAGCGTGGCGATCTGGCTCGTGCGGTGGCGCCACGACCACGGCCGTGACGGTCGTCGCCGGCTCAACGCCGTCATGTCACCGCTCATCGTGGCGGTCGCAGTGGGAGTGACCGCATACGGTGCGTTCGAGGCGGCGAACCCGAGCGTGACCCGGTTCGAGCTCTCCTCCCCCCAGCTGCCGAGCGAGTTCGACGGGGTTGAGGTGGCCCTGGTCACCGACCTGCACGCCGGTGCCGTGCGCAGCGCCGACTTCACCCAGCAGGTCGTCGACCTCGTCAACGAGCAGCAGCCCGACCTCGTCGTCGTGGCGGGAGACCTCGTCGACGGCACGGCCGCCCGCTACTCCCCCGAGCTCGCCCCCCTGGCCGACCTCGAGGCGCCGCTCGGGGTCTTCGCGACGACCGGCAACCACGAGATGTTCGAGGACACCGTCAACTGGGTGGCCGCCTTCGAGGACGTGGGGCTCGACGTGCTGCGCAACGAGTCGGTGGCCCTGGCTCTGGACGGTGCGAGCATCGTCCTCGCCGGGGTGGACGATGCCACGGGCGAGGACGGCTTCGCACCCGACTACGACGCGACGCTCGCCGGGGTGGATGCCGGTGGCTTCACCCTGCTCGCCGCGCACCAGCCGGTGCAGGCGCTCGAGGTGGAGGGCCGCGGGGTCGACCTGCAGGTCTCGGGACACACCCATGGCGGCCAGATGTGGCCGATCAACTACCTCGTGCCCCTGGAGCAACCCATGCTCGAGGGTCGCGCCGACATCGCCGGCACGCCGGTCATCACCTCACGGGGGGCTGGTGCCTGGGGGCCGGCGATCCGGGTGGCGGCTCCCCCGGAGGTCCCGATCATCACCCTGCGCCGGTCGTGAAGGGATGCCGGTCGTGAGGGGGTGGCGCTCGTGAGCGACTCGGGCCTCGTCATCGGCGACGACGGGCTGGCCCGCCCGGTGTGGGCGTCGGTGGACCCGATGCTGCGCCACTACTACGACACCGAGTGGGGGATGCCGGTGCGCGACGAGCGCGGGATGTTCGAGCGCCTGTCCCTCGAGGCGTTCCAGTCCGGCCTGTCGTGGGCGACGATCCTGCGCAAGCGCCCGGCGTTCCGCGAGGCGTTCGCGGGGTTCGACCCCGAGGCCGTCGCCGGCTTCGGTGAGCACGACGTCGAACGCCTGATGACGGATGCCGGGATCGTCCGCAACCGCGCGAAGGTGCTGGCCAGCATCACCAACGCCCGGGCGACGCTCACCCTGAGGGAGGATCCGGACGGCGACCTGGCCACGTTCGTGTGGTCCTTCCAGCCCCGCGAGACCCCACGGCCGACCTGCACGGCCGAGGTCCCGACCTCGGCCCCGGAGTCGGTGGCCCTGTCCAGGGCCCTGAAACGCAAGGGCTTCACCTTCGTCGGCCCGACGACGATGTGGGCCCTGATGGAGGCCGTCGGCATCGTGGACACCCACCTGCTCGGCTCACACCGACGGGGTACCAGCGGCATCTGGCCCGGGTGATCTTCTCGGCGAGCCTTCGCCCTGATCCGTCCGTCACGGTTCTGCGTCGGCTGCCGGCAGCGTTCCTACGATGGGAGGAGAGGAGTCGGTGACCATGAGGACCATCGAGAACCCACGGACCACCCCCGCGACACCTTTGGGGAGGTGGACCCCACTCGCCCTGGCCGTCGGTGGCCTCGTGATCGCTCCGCTCATCGGCGGGGCCCTGCGCCTCCTGCGAGCCACGCTCGATCCGGTGTCCGCCAACGCCTCGGGCCCGAGCCCGGGGATGCTCGGCGTCAGCGCGTCCCTGCTGCTGGCCGGAGCAGGCCTCGTCACCGGCATCCGCGCCCTGCGCGCAGACGCCCGCACCTGGCCCGTCTGGCTGGGGACGCTGGTGTCCGGGGCGATCACCCTCCTCTGGGTGGTGTTCGTGCTCGCCGAGATCCTCGTTCCTCACTGACCCCGTCTGGGCTCACCGTCGAGGCACCAGCCACCTCTGGGTCGGCTGAGGGCTCGGCCCCGGAGGCCGCTGCCGCCCCGC
The DNA here is from genome assembly GCA_035458265.1 of Ornithinibacter sp. Classification (GTDB taxonomy): domain Bacteria; phylum Actinomycetota; class Actinomycetes; order Actinomycetales; family Dermatophilaceae; genus Fodinibacter. Next base: position 9,575 of record DATIAB010000009.1, read on the forward strand.
CGGCCTTGTCGGCCCTGCCGGCCCCGGCGGCCCGAGCGGCGTAGGCCGCCAGGACCGTGGTCAGGGGGACCGCGGCGATGAGGCCAAGGGTCGCGACGATGCTGCGGACGATCTCCTGGGAGATGAACTGCGTCGTCAGCACGTCGCCGAACGAGGGGTTGTCGGCGGCGACGAGGATCAGCAGGGGCAGCGACGCACCCGCGTAGGCGAGCACGATCGTGTTGACCACCGAGGCGATGTGGGAACGCCCGACCCGGCTGGCCGCGCTGTACAGCTGCCCGAACCCGTAGGAGGGGTTGGCCCGGGCCAGCTCGGAGACGATGTTTGCCTGGGTCACCGTGACGTCGTCGAGCACCCCGACCGACCCGATGACGATGCTCGCCACGAGCAGGCCCGACATGGTGATGCCATATCTGTCGCTGACCGAGGCCGAGATGTCGTCGGTGATGCCGCTCAGGCTGAGGGCGTTGACCGAGACCGCTGCAAGGGCACCCGTCAGCGCCAGGCTCGCGAGCGTGCCGATGACCGCCACCGTGGACGTCATCGTCACGCCGTGCGTGAGGTAGAGAACGGTCAGGGTGATGGCGGCCGACCCCGCGAGGGCCACGAACAGGGGTGGTTCCCCGGCCAGGATGGCAGGGACGACGAAGAACAGCAGGACGACGAAGGTCACCCCGAGGCCTGCGAGGGCGGAGAGTCCACGCCACCGCCCGAAGGCGAGCAGGGCGACCACGAACGCCAGGCACAGCACCCACAGTCCCGTACTGCGCTGGTGGTCGACGATGCCGTACTGCTCCTCGTCGAGGCCGGGAATGGCGATGACCACCACCTCGTCACCGTCGGCGATGAGCGGCGCGCCCGGACCGTTCGGCAGGTCGACGACGACGGTCTGGCCGACCTCCACGAGCTCGACCGTCGCCGTGCCGCAGCCGTTGACCCCCGGCGTGACGTCCGCTGGGCACGGCTCGGGGTGCAGGGCCACGACACGAGCGTTCTGCTCCTCGGCCGCGGGGGTGGCCGGTGCCGGGACGTCGTCGCCCGGCCACAGCCAGACCATCGCGCCCAACGTCACGAGCGCCAGAGCGGTGACGACGACCCACGCGACACGTCGCATGCGCCGGGTCTCCACCGCGTGCGGGTGCGCGTGGCTGCCGCCCATGTCAGTCCCTCTGCCTCTCTCTCGTATCACCGTCGCCCGGGTGTCCAGCATGCCGGGGCTCCAGTGTCTCGCGTGCCGGAGGGGGCTGGGCGCTGCCTGTCAAGGTGCTGGGAGCTGAGGGGAGCCGTCACGCGCGGGCGCTTCGCGCCGGGGGTTCCTCCCGAATCCCCACTCCCCTTCGAGAACGTGAAAGAAGACCGGACGAAAAGCGTGTCCGGTCTTCTTTCACGTTGTGGAGCTGAGGGGATTCGAACCCCTGACCCCCTCCATGCCATGGAGGTGCGCTACCAACTGCGCTACAGCCCCTTGCGGGTGTTGCTCCCTCGCGGGGTGCGACGGTGAAGTTTACCCATGCCCCCCCGCGCCCGACCAAATCGGCGTCAGGGCGGCGAGGACCCCGCCCGCGATGCCACCCCGGACGACGCGTTCCACGTGTGCAGCAGCCATCCGGCACGCCCCTCACGCAGTTCGCCCCAGTGGCAGTTGCCCAGCCCACCGAGCACCCGCCAGGCCACCGCCAGGTCGAGATCGAGCACCCACGACGCCACAGCGCGCGCCGCAGCACCGTGCGTCGACACGACGGCACACTCCCCCGCCGGCAGGTCCGCGAGCAGCTCGGCGAGCCCTTCGCCGACCCGCACGAGGACGTCCCCCATCGTCTCGCCGTCGTCGCCGCGGCGCACGTCCTCCCCGCGAAGCGCCGCCGCACGTTCCTGCGGCCACCCCTGCGCGACCTCGGCCGCCGTCAGTCCCTGCCAGGACCCGGCGTGGATCTCGCGGAACCGAGGATCCAGCTCGACCAGGATGCCGGTCGCGCGCCCCACGCTCTGCGCCGTCAGCCGCGCCCGGGACAGGTCGGAGGTGACGATGCGCGATGGCGACATGGCGGCGAGCGCCGGCCCGACGGCATCCGCCTGCGTGAGGCCGAGCTCGGACAGGGGTGAGTCGAGCTGGCCCTGCCAGATTCCGGCCGCGTTGTGGCTGGTCTCGCCGTGCCGCAGGACGATGAGGCGCCGGCCCCCGGAACCGCCGGGTGCTGGGCTCACCGACCGCCCTGCTCGGTGCCGACGACGCCGAGGTCGATGCTCGGGCAGTCCTTCCAGAGCCGCTCGAGCTCGTAGAACGAGCGCTCCTCGTCGTGCTGGACGTGCACGACGATGTCGGAGAAGTCGATGAGCACCCAGCG
>DATIAB010000010.1:0-2085 GCA_035458265.1 Ornithinibacter sp.
TCTCGGGGAGCTCCTTCTTGCGGGCCCGGTAGGCCCACCAGCGCTTCTTGTCGCCGAGCACCTTGGTGCTGAGGTCAGAGAGGTTCATGAGGGTCGATCTCCTTCGCGGAGCTGGTTGAGCCGTTCGGTGAGGAAGCTCCATGTCCTCCAGAACTCATCGAGATACTCGCGCCCGGCGGCATTCAGGGAGTACACCTTTCGGGGCGGACCCTTCTCCGACGGCACCTTCTCGACGTCGACCAGCCCACGCTGCTCGACGCGGATGAGCAGCGCGTAGACCGTGCCCTCGGCGATGTCGGTGAAGCCCTGGTCGCGCAGCCACGCCGTGATCTCGTAGCCGTAGGCGGGTCGGCCGGCGAGGAACGCGAGGACGATGCCTTCCAGCGTGCCCTTGAGCATCTCGCTCACCTGCTTGCCCACGGCGTCCTTCCCGGTCGTTGCTACTCAGCGTTGCTGACTACCGACTACATAGTAACGCTGAATACCGCCGTGAGCGCAAGACCCCGCAGCAGGGAAACGCAGAAGTTCGCGGGGCACGCAGAAGTTGGCGGGGCACGCAGGAGTTCGAGCGGCACGCAGGAGATAGAGGGCCACGCAGTAATTGCTGTGCGCTCTCCGAACTTCCGCGTTAGCTGGAGGCCGAAGCGATCGCGATCATCGCAGGTGGTCGACCAGCTCGGGCGCCAGCCCCACGTAGGTGGCCGGCGTCATCGCGGCCAGTCGCGACTCCACGTCTGCCGGCAGCCCCAGCCCGCGGACGAACTCGACGAGCTCGGCCTGGCCGATCCGCCGTCCACGAGTGAGCTCCTTGAGCCGCTCGTACGGCTCCTCCATGCCCGGAACCCCCTGTGCCCCCAGGGCTCGCATCGCCGACTGGATCGGCTCGCCGAGCACCTCCCAGTTCGCGTCGAGGTCGGCGGCCATGGCGGCGGGCACGGCATCCAGCCCGGCGAGTCCCCGCGAGGCGTTGTCGATGGCGAGCAGGCTGTGCCCGAAGGCCGACCCGATGTTGCGCTGCATCGAGGAGTCGGTGAGGTCGCGCTGGAGGCGGCTCTGCACGAGGGTCGCACCGAGCACGTCGAACAGGGCGTTGCTCACCTCGAGGTTGGCCTCGGCGTTCTCGAAGCGGATCGGGTTGACCTTGTGCGGCATCGTCGAGGACCCGACCGTGCCCTGCCCGCGCACCTGCGCGAAGTAGCCCATCGAGATGTACGTCCACACGTCGGTGCACAGGTTGTGCAGCACCCGGTTGAACCGCGCGATGTCGGAGTACAGCTCGCTCTGCCAGTCGTGGCTCTCGATCTGGGTCGTGAGGGGGTTCCACGTGAGCCCGAGGTGCTCGACGAACTCGCGGCTCACCGACTGCCAGTCGGCCCCGGGCACCGCGGCGACGTGCGCCCCGTAGGTGCCGGTGGCTCCGTTGAGCTTGCCGAGGAACTCCGCGTCCTCGATGCGCGCGAGCTGACGCTGCAGGCGCCAGGCGAGGACGCCGAGCTCCTTGCCCATCGTCGTCGGCGTCGCCGGCTGGCCGTGGGTGTGCGCGAGCAGCGGCACGTCGCGCAGGTCGGACGCCATCGTCGCCACCGCCTCGACGAGCTCGGTCGCCCGCGGCAGCCACACCTCGTGCACCGCACCCTTGACCATGACGGCGTACGACAGGTTGTTGACGTCCTCGCTCGTGCACGCGAAGTGGATGAGTTCGGCGAGCCCGCGGTCGTCCGCCCCGGGCGCGATCTGCGTGAGGCGCTTCTTGACGAAGTACTCCACCGCCTTGACGTCGTGCTGGGTCACCCGCTCGGTGGCGGCCATCTCGTCGATCTCGGCGGCACCGAACGTGCGCACCACGTCGCGCAGGGCCTCGATCTCGGATGCCGTGAGCCTCCGCACGCCCGGCACCACCTCGCGCTCGGTGAGGTGGATGAGCCACTCGACCTCGACGTGCACGCGGGCCCGGTTGAGTGCCGGCTCGGACAGGTGGTCGACCAGCGGGGCGACGACGCCGCGGTAGCGCCCGTCGAGCGCGCCGAGGGCGATCGGCGGCTGCGCGTCGGCGAGGCTGGTCGAGGCGGCGAGGCTGGGCACGGG
>DATIAB010000011.1:0-2724 GCA_035458265.1 Ornithinibacter sp.
GACATCACCATCCAGGACCCCGCCATCGAGGCCCCGGTGACCAGCGACTCCGACCTGCCCCTCGGCGAGGAGGTCACCGTCCAGCTCGCGACCGCCGACCCGAGGACGCGGAAGGTGGAGTTCCGGCTGGCGTGAGCGGGCCACCCCTTGCTCGCCCACATGGGGTCCTTGGCCAGGTCGGCGAGCTCCCGTCGTGGACCAGCTCCCACTGCCGTCCGATGGTTCCGTCGGGGATTGGGAGTGGGGGAGTGGTCCCGTCAGTCGCTGGTCACGATCCCTGGCAGGTCGCGCCGGTGGCCGAGGTGCTCGAGCCAGCCGACCAGGACTCGATGAAGGGCATCCGCGCCGACGACCAGCTCGTCGGGAGCCGGGAACTCGGCGGGCCAGACGAGCGATGCCCGGTCCTGCCAGCCCCCGAGTCCGCCGTGGCATCCGACCAGACCTTCGAAGGCGGCAACCTCGCCGAGCTCGTCGAGGAGGCTGTTCACGAGGATGTCCGGGGTCTCGTACATGCTTGCCGCGCGGAGCACGAATCGGGGCGCGTCCGGCCCGAACCTGGCCAGCGGGTCGTCGCCGACGACGATGCCGTCGCGCACGCGGTGCTCGCCGTTCGCTCCGACGGCGACCGGACCGTGGTCGACGGTGTCGACGACGAGGAAGCCGACTCCCGGATGTGAGGCAAGACCTGCGATGAGGGCGGGGAACCGAGCGTCGAGATCCTCGCGGGTGAGCCGGCGGGACTCGCCGGCGACGTAGACGAGCCCGAGGTTGCCTGAGCCGAACACGAGGAACTGTTCCTCCTGCGTGTCCGAAGCGGCCTGCCTGCGCTCGGCTTCGTCGGCCGCGTCGACAGCGTCGAAGCTCTGGGTGGCGAGACGCTCGGACGCCTTGCCCATCGCGCGGCCCATGACGGACCCGGTGTCGGTCGAGCCTGCGACCATCGCGTTGAGGGTCCCGCTGCCCTCGGCGTTGTGCTCGGTGGCGATCACGTCGACCTGGGCGAGCCGGCTGACGAGAGTGGCCAGGTCCTCGCCGTAGCGGTCGGAGAAGACCTCGCCCTGTGACTGGCCGTGGTCGGAGAGCACCACGATGTGGTACTTCCGCGGCGCTTGCTGAGCGACCCGTTCGAGCTGGCCGAGGACGGCGTCGATCCCCTCGAGCGAAGCGAGGGCCTCGGGCTGCATCATCCCGACGTGGTGGGCGACCCCGTCGTAGTCGACGAAGTTGACGTAGATCGACTTGCGCCCCTTCAGCATCGCCTCGGCCACCAGGCTGGTGTTGAGGTCGCGCATCAACCCGCTCAGGGCGGCGCGCTCCCCGGCGAAGCCCCAGCCGCGGTGGACTCGCGGTCGTACGTCGCGGCGCCGGGCCCGCGAACGCTGGAACAGCTCACGGCCCAGCTCACTGAAGGTCCTCGAGACGCTCCGGGCCAGCCCGGACGGATGAGCGAGGAACTGCGAGATCGCCGTCCGGGTCTCCTTGGTCTCCAGGCCACGGCCCACCGAGCTCATGCAGGCGTACGCCGTGGGCGCGTCACCCGTGAAGAGGTTGCTCACCGCGACACCGTCGTCGACGAGCAGGCCCTGGCCGTTGGAGTGCTTTCGCTCGATGACCGCGGCGTCCGCGGGCTTGTTGGCGACGTACACCCGCCCTTCGGCGCGATCGACCCAGCGGAAGGCGGGAATGCCCTCGATGGTGCCGTGCAGGATCCCCATCTGGCTCGCTGGCGTGGTGGCGGGGAGCTTGGGTCGCCACTCGGCCATCCGGTGCGAACCGGACCGCATCCACCGGGACAGCGTGGGCAGTGTCGCCGCACGGACACCCCACTCGAGGACCGGGAAGGGCACACCGTCCGCCTGGACGAACAGCACACCCGGAACCTGGGGATCGGGCACCGTCGCCGGGTGTCGCCGGGCCTTGCGCAGCATCGTCACGACCACCGCGTCGTCCGTACCAGCGGTCGCGATCCAGACGAAGAGGGTGGACACGCCCGCAACGACCCACGACGCGAAGAAGGCGCCCAGGATGGTGGTGTCGCCGAGATCCGACACCGTGAAGAGCACCACCACGATCACCAGCGCCTGCCCGAAGAGCCCGAGCAGGACTGCGCCGAGCCACCCGAACAGCACCGCACCCCGCACCAGCAACGGACGCAGCACGGCGCCGAGCACTCCGACGAGCACAGCTGCCACGAAAGCCGTCTCCAGGTCCTCGACCTCGAAGTTCGGGACGATCCAGGAAGCGATCACGAAGCCGACCGTGGCGCCGAAGAGACTCAGCACCGCTCGCCCGACATCTCCCCACCGCAGTGCGAGCCAGCTGCCTCGTTGATCACTCTGCTGAGTCATGTGCTGAGCCCTTCTCGCGCTGCGGCGTGGTCCCCCGAGGGTCGATCGGGCGCCCCTGGTGTGACCAAGGTCGAGGTCGAGGCTCGGAGGCGCCGCAGCGGACACTAACGGCGGAGAATTCGAGGTGCCTCACCCGCCACGGGCAGTTTCCGGGCGGCACGTCTGTCCCTTGGATCCCGTGGAACAGGCACCTTGGGAGTGGGTCGGCCTGTAGGCCGGGTTCTGTCCTGCTGACGCAGGGGCGACCATCCATCTGCGACGACCGTTGCCGGCCGCCTGGTGCGATCTACCCGGATGCTCGGGCGGGCCGCCCTCGGACGCATCCTGTCTGATCTTGCTCCGGGTGGGGTTTGCCTAGCTGCGCCGGTCGCCCGGC
>DATIAB010000012.1:0-8056 GCA_035458265.1 Ornithinibacter sp.
GTGCTGGCTGCCCCGGCACCGTGGGTGGGTGACACGCGTGCCCTGGAGTGGCAGGCCCGGGCCCGGTGGGGTTTTCCCGTCGTCGCGGGCTACTTCGTCGGGCCGGACACGACTGCGGAGCGCGGCGGCCAGTACGGCGCCACCCCGACCGGCCTCACCCAGTGGATGGCGGCGATCGCCGAGTCCGGGCAACCGGCCCTGGCCAGTCCGGAGCAGGTCCAGGAGTTCCACACCAACCTCCAGCAGGGCCGGGTCGACGCGATCGTCCTCCCGCAGGGGCGCCCGGGGGAGCCTGCCCTGCTCACCTCGCTGAGTGCAGCCTTTGGAGTTCCGGTGACCACGGGCGGCGTCCACGTCTGGGACGTCCGGAGCGTGACCGATGGCGCTGGTTGACGCGACGCCGGGGCACCCCGTGCGCCCCAGCCCCTTCACGTCAGCCGGGCGGCGTGCCCTCGGTGCGCGGGCCCTCGGGCGCCCCGTCCTCACGATCCTCGCCGTCTACGTCGTCTCCCGGGTGGTTGCCCTGGTGGCCCTGTGGGTTGCGGCGACCTGGTTCCAGGCTCCCGCCGGGGTCGGTCACGACGACCCCGGGCTGGGGGACATGTTCGGGCTGTGGGACGGGATCTGGTACGAGCGCATCGCGGAGGACGGCTACCCCGTGCCCCTCCCGGTGGACGCCGACACCGGCGAGGTGACGTACAGCGCATGGGCCTTCTACCCGCTCTACCCCAGCCTGGTGAAGCTGCTCATGGTCACCGGGATGCCGTTCATCGCGGCCGGCGTGCTCCTCAACGTCGTTCTCGGTGGCGTCGCCGCCGTGCTCATCTGGGCGGTGCTGCGCTCCGGGGAGCACGCCGACCGGCAGCCCCAGCGCGAACGGCTGGCCCTCGTGGCGGCGTCCCTGTGGTGCTTCTACCCGACGACGGCCGTCATGCTCAAGCCGTACACCGAGGCCCTCGCCGTGGCCCTCGTGGCCGGGGCGCTCCTCCTCCTCATCCGCCGCCAGTACCTCCTCGTCGCGCTGGTGGCGGTACCCCTCGGCTTCGCCCGGGGCGTCGCACCGGCACTGGGGGTGGCGGTCCTGATCCACCTGGCCGTGCGCTGGCGCGAGGACCGGGCTGCCGGCGTCCGGCCGCTGCCCGGCCAGCGGGCCCGGGCGGTGGCCATGCTCGTGGCCGTCGCCGTGAGTGGTGTCGCGTGGCCAGTCGTGGCAGGCCTCGCCACGGGCGTGCCGACGGCCTTCCTCGACGTCCAGGCCGCCTGGGGGCAGCGGCCGGACAAGGGCCCCTTCGTCCTGTGGCTCGAGTGGGCCTGGGAGGGTAAGGGGCTCGGCGGCGTCGTCGTCCTCGTCGCCCTCGTGGGAACCTACGTCGCGCTCGTGCTCGGACGCCACGGGCGATGGATCTGCATCGAGGCCAGGGCCTGGGCACTCGCCTACCCCCTCTACCTCTTCGCCGTCGTCCGCCCGATCACCAGCATGTGGCGATTCCTGCTGCTCGACTTCCCGATCGCCGCCCTCGTCACCTCCGTCGCGATGCGCACCGCGAACGGTCAGGGCGTGGTGCCGCACTGGAGGCGACGGGTCGCGGTCGTGCTCGCCGCGGTCATCGCAGGGCTGTTCTGGTGGACGGCCGCGCTGCTGGTCTACACGCCGTGGGGCTCCTTCCCTCCGTGACCCGTCCGTCAGGGGATGGGCGGATTTCGTGACGCCGCACCACTACGGGATAATGAACCAGCATTCCGGCCCTCCGGCGTCGGACACCACGCGGCACGCATCAGACGTCGCCGCGGCGAGGAAGGGATTTCAGCCATGGCGGCAATGAAGCCGAGGACGGGCGACGGCCCGCTCGAGGTCACCAAGGAAGGTCGTGGCATCGTCCTGCGCATGCCTCTGGAGGGCGGGGGGCGGCTCGTCGTGGAGATGACTCCCGATGAGGTTCGCGCGCTGGGCGCTGCGATCGACAACTGCGAGGGTCTGAAGTGACCAGGGCCTGATCCACGTTCCGTGGCCCCCACCGTGACCGGTGGGGGCCTCGGCGCGTCTCGGGGCCGGCGGGATCGATAGGGTCGGGCGGTGCCCCGAGACGACGTCCTGCGCAACCCGGTCACCTCCGCGTGGAGCGTGGCCCCGGACCTCGGTTCGGCACTCGTGGCCGCCGAGGCCGGGGATGCTGACCCCGGCGGCACGGCTCTCGTGGCCGTCATCGGTCGGGAGGACGGTCCGGGGGAGGCGGGGGCCCGCGCCGCGCTCGAGGCGCTCGGTGTCGACGCCGACACCGCGCTCGCCACGTTCGAGCCCCGCAACACGGCCGGTTGGCTCACCACGGTGCCGCTGGCTCCCGGGGCGCACCCCGTGCGCCGGGTCGTCCTGGTCGGCGTCGCAGACGGTTCGGATGCCGCGTGGCGCGCCGCCGCCGCCGCTGTCGGTCGGGCCACCCGTGGGCGCAGCCTGGTGCTCCATGCAGTCGGCGCGAGTGCGAGCCCCAGCGCTCTCACGGCCTACGTCGAGGCGGCCGTGCTCGCCTCGTGGGGCTCACCGCGCTGGACCCGGGAGGGCCCGACCGTGGTGACCCATCCGGCATCCGAAGCAGTCGTGACCGGAACCACGGATGCCGCGTCGGTCGCCCGCGCCGTCGCCCGCGCCCGAGCGCAGCTGCTGGCCCGCGGGCTGTCGATGACGCCGTCGAACACGAAGAACCCCGCCTGGCTGGCGCGTCAGGCGCGCACCGTGGGTCGTGCCCACGGCCTCGACGTGCACGTGTGGGACGAGCGCCAGCTGACCCGGGAGGGTTTCGGCGGACTGCTCGCCGTCGGCCGGGGCTCGGCCACCCCGCCCCGCCTGGTGCGGATCGACCACGTTCCGGCCGGCGCGACGGGGGCCACGCCTCGCATCGTGCTCGTCGGCAAGGGCATCACCTTCGACACCGGGGGCCTGCAGGTCAAGCCGGTCGACGGCATGGTGGGCATGAAGACCGACATGTCCGGCGCGGCCGTCGTGCTGTCCGTGCTGGCGGCCTGTCGTGAGCTCGAGGTGGGCGTGCGGGTCACCGGCCTGCTCGCCCTCGCCGAGAACGCCGTCGACGGCGCGTCCTACCGACCGGGGGACGTCGTGACCCAGTACGGCGGCCGCACCGTCGAGATCGGGAACACGGACGCCGAGGGTCGCATCGTCCTGGCCGACGCCCTCGCCTACGCCGACGCCCACCTGGACCCGACGATCCTCCTCGACGTCGCGACCCTCACCGGGGCGGCCCGCATCGCCCTGGGACGGGCGATCGCACCGGTCTTCGCCACGGACGCAGCCCTCACGGACGCGCTCGTGGCCGCGGGGGCGACGACTGGTGAGACGCTCTGGCCGATGCCCCTCGCCGAGACCTACCGTCGAGCCCTTGAGTCCGACGTCGCCGAGATCGCCCACATCGCTCCTGGAGTGGGCGGTGGGGCCGTGACGGCGGCCCTGTTCCTCCGCGAGTTCGTGGGTGAGCGCCGGTGGGCACACCTCGACATCGCGGGTACGGGCCGCTCGGACGTCGACACGGGGATCTCCGCCAAGGGGGCCACCGGGTTCGGAACACGACTGCTGCTGCGGTGGCTGGAGGAGATGGCATGAACGCCGGGTACGGGCTGACGGTGCGATGGTCACTGGAGAAGGCCCCTCAGGATGCCGCCGAGCAGCTGCGCGAGTACGTCGTGGGCACGTCGATCGCGCGGTTCATGTTCCTCGACGGGCTGGCCTTCAAGGTGTGGCGCATGCGCGACGGGGAGTGGTTCGAGGGCACGTACGTCTTCGACACCGAGCAGGACCGCACGGTCTTCCGCGAGGGCTTCGAACCGGGGGCCGCGACCGCACCGGGAAGCGTGATGATCGGGTCGGCCCCCGTGACGATCGAGGAGTGGGAGGTCGTCGCGATCGCCGAGGGTCCCGCGGGGTTCCGTCGAGGGGCTGGGCCCGAGGTCAGCTGACGCTCTACATCAGCGCTTGACGGCGACGAGGAGGCCGTCACTGATCGGCAGCAGCGTGGTGGTCAGCTCGTCGCTGTCGCGCAGCGCCTTGCCGAGGTCACGCAGCGTGCTCGTCGTGACGTCACGGGCAGCGGGGTCGGCCACCTGGTCGTGCCACAGCATGTTGTCCATGGCGAGGACACCCCCGGACCGCAGCAGCCGCACGGCGTGCTCGACGTACGTGGGGTAGCCGGTCTTGTCGGCGTCGATGACGACGAGGTCGTAGGCGCCGTCGGTCATCCGGGGCAGCACGTCGGCGGCGTCGCCGGTGATCACGCGGGTGCGCTGGTGCGCGTACCCGGCCTCGGCGTACGCCTCGCGGGCGGCGCGCTGGTGCTCGGCGGAGGAGTCGATGGTCGTGAGGACGCCGTCGTCCGGCATCCCGGAGAGCAGCCACAGGCCCGACGTACCCGCACCGGTGCCGATCTCGACGACGTGCCTGGCCTGCACGGCGGCCGCGACGACGCGCAGCATCGCGCCGGCCCCCGTGCCGACGGGCGCCGCGTCCCCGAACTCCAGGCCGCGCCGGCGGGCCGCCTCGATGACCTCCGGCTCGGGCACGAACTCCTCGGTGTACGTCCAGCTGGCGGGCTTGAGGGTGCTCATGTCGCAACCCTACGGGCCGAGGGGTGCCCGGAGGCGCAGACGCACGTTCCCAGCGTTCGTTCAGGGAATCGGGGAACAATTGTCGGACTGGATGCGTATCGATGGGTGACATGAACAGCTCGGTGAGGGAAGAAGCGATGACGACGACGGATGCCGTGCTGACCGGCGAGCTGCCGGCTGCCGGCTGGGTGCCCCCGACCTGGGAGGAGGTCGTCGAGCAGCACTCCGCACGGGTGTACCGACTGGCCTACCGCCTCACGGGAAACGTCCACGACGCCGAGGACCTCACCCAGGACGTCTTCGTCCGGGTGTTCCGGTCGCTGCACACCTACCAGCCCGGCACCTTCGAGGGCTGGTTGCACCGGATCACGACCAACGTCTTCCTCGACAAGATGCGCCGCAAGCAGCGGATCCGCTTCGACGCGCTCTCCGACGAGTCGGCTGCCCGCCTTCCGGGCCGCGGACCCGGCCCAGAGCAGGCCTACCACGACGCCCACTTCGATGACGACGTGCAGCGCGCCCTCGACGCCCTGTCGCCCGACTTCCGGGCCGCGGTCGTGCTGTGCGACATCGAGGGGCTGTCCTACGAGGAGGTCGCGGCGACCCTGGGCATCAAGCTCGGCACGGTGCGCTCGCGCATCCACCGGGGACGAGCGCAGCTGCGTGAGTCCCTCGCGCACCGCGCCCCCCAGCCCACCACCGCCGCACCCACGAGGAGCACGGGCCGGATCATCCGCCGTCCGGCCGCGGGGATCGTATGACCGACGCCACGCGGGTCCGGTGCCTCGGCGACGAGCTGGCCGAGTATGCCGCGGGGCGCCTTCCCCTGCACCGCCAGTGGGCGTGGGACCGGCACCTCGTGACCTGCCGGACCTGCGGTCACGCCCTGACCCAGGAGCGTCGGCTCACCAGCGCCCTCGCCGGGGCGCCGACGATGCCGGGGGACCTGCGCTCGAGCCTGCTCGCCCTGGGGAGCACCATGGCGGCCGAGCTGGCGCCCCGGGCTGCGACCCCCGCCCCGCAGGACCCGCTGCGCCTGCTCGCCCCCTCCGCTCCACCCTGCCACCGCAGCCCGCTGCGGGCGACCGTCGTCGCGGCGGCGGCGGCCGGGGTCTCGGCCGCCGCTGCGTGGAGCCTGACCGTGGTTCCCGCCCCGGCCACGGTGCGTCCCGCCCTGGCCACGACCGCCACTCCTGTGGTGTCGCCGTCCGCGGCTCCCGTCCGTGGCGTCACGGCGGTGGCGACGGTGCCGAACGGCCTGGGGCAGGCCGTCGTCCTCACCCGCCTGGGCCAGCAGGCACAATCGTCCCCATGACGAGCGAGCAGGAGCCCGGGCGCGACGACTGGCGTCCGTGGGACCAGGAGGCCACTGCCGACGAGGTCACCCAGGAGGTGCCGCAGGCGGTGGGCGACCATGCTGCTCCGGCGCCGGTGTGGGCGGCTGTGCAGCCGGCCCCGTACGGCGTCCAGCAGCCCACGCCCCATGCCACTGGGTCGCCCTCTCCCTACCCGGCCGCACAGCCCGAGCCGGCCTGGGCCGCGCTGACCGTGCCGTCCCAGCAGGCGAGCGCCGCCATACCCACCCCGCCGGTTCCGCCGTCGACGCGGCGTCGGGGGCCGGGGTGGGGAGCCCTGCTCGGTGTCTCACTCGCGGTGGCGCTGGTGGCCGGCGTGATCGGCGGCCTGCTCGGTGGTGTCCTGGCCGACCGGGGAGCCTTCGAGTCCACCGGGGCGTCCGCGGCATCCCCGGCATCGGCGCCGAGCGTCGGCACCGGGGCGACGACGCGGCCCGACGGATCGGTAGCCAACATCGCGGCCCGCACGACCCCGAGCGTGGTCACGCTGCGGGTCGAGGGCGGCGGCGCGACCGGAACCGGTTCGGGCTGGGTGTACGACGGCCGCGGGCACATCGTCACGAACAACCACGTCGTCGCGAATGCCGCCGACGGGGGCGAGATCACCGTCGTCCTCGCGAACGGGCAGCAGCTGCCCGCGAGCATCGTCGGTCGCGACGCGTCCTACGACCTTGCCGTGGTCAAGGTCGACCGCACCGACCTCGAGCCGCTCACCCTGGGTCGTTCCGCCGACGTCGTCGTCGGTGACCAGGTCATTGCCGTCGGAGCCCCGCTGGGGCTGGACTCGACCGTGACCTCGGGAATCGTCAGCGCGCTCAACCGGCCCGTGACCCCCGGTGAGGCCGACGACCAGTCGTTCATCAACGCCATCCAGACCGACGCCGCCATCAACCCCGGCAACTCCGGAGGTCCGCTCCTGGACATGCAGGGCAGGGTCATCGGGGTCAACTCCGCGATCGCCCGGGCGCCCGGCTCCGAGCTGAGCGGACAGAGCGGCAACATCGGGGTCGGCTTCGCCATCCCCAGCGACCAGGTCTCGACCACCGTCGAGCAGCTGATCACGACCGGCAAGGCCGTGCACCCGATCATCGGGGTGTTCCTCGACTCGACGTACGACGGGGAGGGCGTGCGCATCGCCGACGAGGGGCCAGATGGTCAGCCTGCCGTGGCGCCCGACGGTCCGGCCGCCGAGGCCGGTCTCGAGGCAGGCGACGTCGTCGTCGCCTTCGAGGGTCGGCCCGTCTCCGAGGACGGCGAGCTCGTCGTCCTCATCCGGTCCAGGACGGTCGGCGAGAAGGTCACCTTGACCATCCTGCGCGGCGGGACCCGGCGAGATGTCACCATGGTCCTTCAGGGTTCGGCGGACTGACCGGCCCACGTCAGGGTCGTCGCGGTCCAGGAGAGGACGGGTGGTGTTCGGTGTTCGGAGTCAACGGCTGGGAGATCGTGCTCGTCGCGCTCATCGCGGTGTTCATCCTCGGGCCAGACCGGATGCCGGAGTACGCCGCCAAGCTGGCGCGCGGCATCCGCAAGGCACGGGTCATGGCCGAGGGTGCCAAGGTCCAGCTCAAGGACCAGCTCGGGCCTGAGTACGAGGACATCAACTGGCGGCAGTACGACCCGCGACAGTACGACCCTCGTCGGATCGTCAAGGAGGCCCTCCTGGACCCCCTCGACGACGCCGTGGCGCCCGTGCGGGACCAGATCGGGTCGGTGCGGTCGGCGGGCAAGGGCATCACGGGTGGCAAGGCCGTTGACGGCGCGGCCATCGCTGGCGGCGCGGCCGGGCTGGCCGACGCATCCGGGGGCGCCGCGGGCAGGAAGCAGGGCGCACTCGACGACGTGTACATCTCCACCTCGACGACGCCGACGGCGTGGGACCCGTCGCGTCCGACGCCGTACGACGTCGACGCCACCTGAGCCGACGAGGTCAGCGACCGGCCGGGGTGAGCCCGAGCGACCGGCCCGCAAGGCCACGGGAGCGGGTCGCGAGCCCGCGGGCGATGCCGCGAAGTGCCACGGCCGCGGGGCTGTCGGGCTCACCGAGGACGACCGGCATCCCCTCGTCGGCACCGATGCGCAGGCGCGTGTCG
>DATIAB010000013.1:0-4201 GCA_035458265.1 Ornithinibacter sp.
GTCGCCGGTGCCGCCGTTGATCGTCGCCGGGAAGGAGATGCCGTTGGACAGGCTGCCGCGGGTCGAGGTGAAGAACTCGGCCGCGGGGATGCCGAACTCGGCGTCGGCCGTGTAGGCCGTGAACAGCTGGCCGACCCGGAACCGGTCGTTGCCGGAGCCGCCGTTGATCGTCACGATCGTCGCGGTGTCGTCGAGGGCGAAGGTGTCGTCACCGTCGTTGCCGTTGATGATCACGCTGCCGTTGATGCCGTCGGTGTAGGTGACCTTCTCCGAGGCGCCGTAGAGCCCGGTCGTCTCGTTGCGGTTCGACAGCAGGGCGATGAGGCGCTTGCGCAGGAGGAACACGTCGTCGGTGTCGGGGCCGCCGACGACGAGCACGTTGGTGCCGCCGTCGTAGCCGGTGTCCAGCACGTCGATCCGCGACTGCCCGACACCCCAGAGGTAGACGATGTCGTAGTCGGAGCCCGCGCCGCCGTCGAGGGTCAGGCGCTGGCCGTCCATCGGGTTGACCCCGGCCGCGTCGGGCACGGCGTTGACGGTGAGCCAGTCGTCGCCCGCCTGGCCGTTGACGGCGGTCGGGCCGCCGATCGCCTCGAGGAAGACCCGGTCGTCGCCGCCGCCGGTGTTGACCGTCGTCGACCCGTCAAGGGTGTCGTCGACGGTGACCACGTCGTCGCCGCTGCCGAGCGAGAGGTCGAGCACCTCGAAGCCGTCGTACGCGACGAGGCCGTCGGTCATCGCCGAGAAGCCGGTGACGACCGCGGGACCGCTCGGGTCGCCGGACAACGGGTAGGCGCCGACCGAGGTGACCGCGGTGACGAGGAACGGCCAGCCGGCCTCGCCCGCCAGGGCGCCGACCCACGTGATGGTCCAGCGTCCGCCGGCCTTGGTCACGACGACGTTGCCGGCACCGATGGTGGGCAGGGCCACGAGCGCAGCCTGCACCTTCTCGGCGCTCGCGTCGTAGTCGAGCTGGGCGGTCGTGCCCGCGCCGGCCACCGTGATCGTGAACCGGCCGTCGAAGGCGTTCAGCACCGTGACGACCTGCACCGGGCTCGGCCGAGCCGCCGAGCCGCCGAGCGTCATCCCGAGGCCCGCGACCGTGGTGTCGGTGACGACGCCGATGACGTCGGAGGTGGTCGCGGTGTCGTCGACGAACAGGCGGTCGCCGGCGCCCCCGCCGCCGGAGACGGTGAGCAGGGCGTCGATGCCGGTGAGCACCCCGCCCACGCCGGATGCCGTGGAGCTCACCCGCACGGTGTCGGTGTCGGCGCCGGTGTCCACGGACAGCGGGCCGGACACGGAGCGCACGATGACGGTGTCGTTCCCGGCATTCGTGTGGATCGACGTCGGGCGGAACGGCCCGGCGTGCGTGCTGTGGACGGTGAAGGTGTCGTCGCCGGAGCCGAGCGCGATCGCGACGTCCTCGAAGGTCGTGTACGTGATGCCGGCCGCGGCCATCCCGAGCCCGGTGATCGTCGTCGCGGTGAGGGCGCCGGTGTTGGCTGCCGTGTCGCCGGTGTCGTCGACGGTGAGGATGTCGAGCCCGCTCAGGGAGCCGGGGCCGCTGCCGCCGTCGATGACCAGCGCCGCGTCGATGTCGTCGAGCAGGCCGCCGCTGTTCGGCCACGTGGCGGCGGTGAAGCCGATCGCCGCTTGGGTGCCGACGGCGACCTCGTCGTCACCCTCGCCCATCTCGACGTGGTGCACGACGTCGATCCGGCGCACGGCCACCCGGTCGCCGCCACCGAGGGTCCTGATCTCGACCCGCTCGATGCCGAGGTGGTCGATGACGACGAGGTCGCTCGCACCGGGGACGACCTGGCGCACCTGGCCTCGCCCGCTCGTGACGTCGACGACGAGGTCGTCACGCTGGCTCGTGCCCCAGACCTCCAGGCGGTCGTCCCCGGTGGTGTCCGTGAGGTGGATGCGGGCGCCGGTGGCCTGCCTCAGCTCGACCCGGACGACGTCGTCGCCGCCGAGCGTGGCGATCGTCGCGTCCCCGGTCCAGCCCTGGGCCGAGCGAGGCGTGCCCGCGACGGCCACGGTGGTGTCGGCGTCCCCGACGAGGAAGCGTCGGGCGCCGGCGCCGCCGGTGATCTCGGCCAGCTCGAAGATGCCGCCGAGGTCCTCCACGGTCCCGGAGGTGAAGTCGACACCGTTCCCGGCGACCACACCGACGACGAACAGGTTGTCGTAGAGGCCGATGTCGGCGTCGAAGGTCTCGATGAGGGTGTCGGTGCCCCCGGCATCCTCGAAGGTGTCGAGGCCGAACCCGCCGGTGACGCGGTCGTTGCCCGACCCGCCGTCGAGCACGTCGTCGAACGGGGTGCCGATGAGGCGGTCGTCGTTAGCCTCGCCCCGCAGGGTCACGGCGATCCGGTTCGTGGACGCGCTGCCGACGGTGCCGAGCGCCGAGGCGTCGAGGGTGTCGTCGCCCGCCCCCGCGCTGACCGTGAGGGCGTCACCCTCCGAGCGCACCGACTGGCCGACGAACACGGTGTAGTCCCCGCCGGCGCCGGTGCGCACGACCTGCACGTCGGTGCCCTCGCGACCGGCGCGCGTGACGTAGGTGAGCACGAAGGTGTCGGCGGACGTGGAGCCGTGGATGGTGATCGAGTCGCCGGCCAGGTCGGGCGTGATGGTGGTGTTGGGCACCTCGCGGCTGAACGTCACGCCGTCGATGACCTGCGAGACCGTGCGCGTGCCCGAGGTGGTCACCCGGCGACCGAGGTCGATCGTCAGCTCGCTCAGGCCGGAGTCGGTGCCCAGGTCGGAGACGACGACGGTGTCGGCCCCGGCGCGGCCGTCGACGAACACGTTCTCGAAGCCGGATGCCGTGCGGTTGGTGTTGTTGAGCGCCAGGGTGAGCGCCCCGGCGGACTGGCGGGAGATGGTCAGCGTGTCGGGCGTCGAGGCGAGGGTGAGGCGCAGGGTGTCGGTGCCGGTGTCGCCGACCAGGGTCACGGCCGGGTAGTCCGCGCGGTCGATGGTGACGGTCAGCAGGTCGTTGCCGGCGCCGCCGTCGAAGCGCGATGCCACACCCTCGAGCTGGTCGTTGCCGGCCTCGCCGAAGAGCTGGTCGGTGAGTGAGGAGCCGACGAGGAGGTCGTCGTCGTCGCCACCGTTGATGACCGCGGTTCCCGTGCCCTCGTGGACGAGGACGTCGTTGCCGGTGCCGCCCTCGATGAGCACGTTCGCGGCGCCGCTGGCGGACACGAAGTCGTTGTCGCCCCCGCCGCGCAGCTTCACGGCAGCCGAGGTGCCGGTGCCGGTGCCCGCGTTGCCGCCCTCGTAGGTGATGACGTCGTCGCCGGTGCCGCCGTTGATGGTCACGGGGACCAGGACGGTGTCCTTGATGACGACCGAGTCGACGCCGTCACCGAAGTTCGCGACGATCGAGCTGACGTGCTCGTAGGTGTTGCTGCGGCCGAAGGCGGTGACCTTGATGGTCGCCGAGGTGGCCGTTCCGCCGACCTGCTCGATGATGACCGACTCGTCGGTGTCGTCGACGCCGATGTTTCGAGCCGTGCGTTGCGCTGCGTCACCGACGTTGACGTGCAGGACGGTGTCGGAGTCACCCCAGTCGCGCAGGGTGCCCGATCCGTTGCCCGCCAGGTAGGTCGGCGGCGGGAACTGCAGGTAGCCGATCGTGAAGCGGGCGGTCTTGGTGATGTCGATGCCGAGGATGGTCACGGTGACCTTCACCCGCAGCTCGATCTTGACGCGGCCGTCGGGGCCGGCCGTCGCGGTGTCGACGCTGAAGCTGAAGCTCAGGCCCACACCGGCCAGGGTGATGCCGAAGGCCCGGACCTTCACCGAGGCGGAGCCGGACAGCTGCAGGACGTAGGTGCCGTCGGCGCCGGGGGTCGTCGAGCACGGTGCGATCTCGAGGGCACCGCCTCGCACGCAGGACGTGATCGAGAACGAGAAGTCGCCGCGCAGGCCGAACGAGCTGGACCCGAGCTGCAGGAAGCCGGAGATGTTGATGCTGAAGTCGCCGCGCGAGTTGAGCGCCACGGTGCCGCTGAGCGAGGCGATGCCGAAGAAGTCCAGGGTGACGAAGGCGTTGAACGACCAGCCGCCGTTCGCGACGACGATCCGCAGGCCCGCGTCGAAGTTCAGCACCTTGAGGATGCTCACGCTGCCGTTGAGGTCGAGCAGGAACGAGTTCGCGGCCACCCCGACGAGGGTCGTGGAC
>DATIAB010000014.1:0-4601 GCA_035458265.1 Ornithinibacter sp.
ACCCGGCAGCCGCCGCAGTTCTTCTGCGGCACGCCCGCCAACGGCGTCACGTGCGACGACTCGGTCGACAAGCACACCGTCTGGGCCTGGCCCAAGCCGTCGGGGCCGAAGAACGACCTCGTCCTCGACCTGCTCGGAAAGGTCCAGTGCCTGACCCCCGACGGTGCGGGCGGGCAGAAGCGGAGCCGCATCGCGGTGTCGATGCACACGATGCGCGGCAACCGCGGCGACTACCTGGCCTCGGCGATCCGGCAGAAGTGGATCGAGGGGTGCAAGGTGCGGTTGATGTACGGCCTCGTCGGCTACCACACCAAGCGCATCGTGGGTGCTCCGACCTCGCGCGGGCGGATCCCGCTGCGCTCGACCGGTCTGGACTTCAACCCCGACGACGACTACGACCTCAACAAGGACGGCAAGGACGACTTGATCCTCAGCGTCTACAGCCACCAGAAGTACGTCGCGATCCAGGGCACCTACAACGGCAGCCCTGACACCAACATGGTCGTCACCGGTTCCGCCAACTGGGCCAGCCTGAGCCCCGGCAACGACGAGCTCTGGATGACGATCCGCGGCAAGAAGCTCACCCGGAAGTACGTCAAGAACTTCAACTACCAGTGGCGCAACAAGCGCAACTCGCGCAACGCCTACACCACGACGTACGTCAATTTCCGCGTCAAGAGCACGGTCGTCGACGAGGACGGCACGCCTCGCACGGTCTGGCGGACCGTCCGGCGTCCGGTCACCACGATCGAGCGAGACCCCTACCGCAAGGGCCCCTACTGGGAGTCAGACTGAGGACCGGACCGGCGGTTCAGACCGGCTCCGAAAAAGGTCGGGCAGACCCGTAACACCACGGGTCGCTCCGGCGCTGAGCAAGTAGGCGGCCGCGTTCCGCCGGGTCCAACACTGCTCACCCGTGCCTCGACCTCCCGCCGGGGCACGGATCCCCCCAGAGTCGGTGGGACGACCCGAACAACGCGCAGAACAGCGGCGTGGCCCTCCGGGGCCGCGCCGCTGCTGCGTGCCGGACCAGGAGATCGGGTCAACGGATGGCGAGTGTCGCTGCGGTCACGCAGAGCGTCGCGCAGACGGCACCCCACCCGGCGAGCCGGAGCAGCGGGATGCGCAGGCCCGCGGACCGGCAGCGCTGGAGCCAGAGCAGTGTGGCGAGCGAGGCCCAGGGCGTCACCAGGGCGCCGGCGTTGACCCCCACCAGCGTTGCCATGAGGCGGCGCACGTCGTCGGCGGCAGCTGGCTCGATCAGCAGGTAGGCCGGGAGGTTGTTGACGAGGTTGGCCCCGACCGCGGAGGCGGCGGACAGGTGGAGCAGGTCGAGCGGCCGGGTGCCGGTGCCGACCGCGGGCGCCAGCCAGTCGAGGAGCCCCTCACCCTGGGCGAGGCGCAGCAGCCCGGCCACGAGCACGAAGCCGCCGGCCATCAGCCAGGGCGGCCGGACCTCGCACAGCAGGCCAGGGGCCCGCCACACCAGCGCCGCGAGCAGGACGGTCGCCGATCCGATCGCGACGACGGCGGGTTCGACACCGACGGCGAAGAGCGGCCCGATCACGACGCACACGACGGAGCCGATGACGAGCAGCACACGGTCGTGCGGATCGGCCGGCGGCTCGACGGCGTACGTCCCGCTCAGCGCGCGCCGCTGCAGCACGGCGATCAGGACGAGGGTCACCACGATGGCGGTCACGGCCGGCGCGGCCGCCGTACGCACGTAGTCGCCGTGGTCGGCCCCGAGGTCCTCGAAGCGGTGCACGGCGAGCAGGTTGGTCAGGTTGGACACGGGGAGCAGCAGCGAGCCGGTGTTGGCGATCCAGAGGGTGGTGAGCGCGAAGGGGAGCGGTGCCACCCCGGTCTGGCGAGCGATCGCGAGGCCGACGGGCGTGAGGAGGACGGCGGTGGTGTCGAGGCTCAGCACGATCGTGCAGACGACCGCGAGCGTGGCGAAGGTCAGCCACAGGAGCACGACCCGGTGCCGGGCGCGGTGCGCGAGGGCGTGCGCGGCCACGTCGAACACGCCGGCCAGCTGGGCGACCTCCGCGGTCACGGTGATCGCGAGCAGGAAGACGGCGACCGGGAGCACCTGGGCCAGGACCGGGGCAAGGTCGGGGTGCAGCAGGGAGCGCAGGGCCTCGATCACATCGTCATGACGACGAGCCGCGGGCCGCGTCCGCTGGGGTGCCGGTCACCGGCTCGGGGACGGCCCCGAACTGCTGGTTGCAGGTCCAGCCCGCGCAGTCGACGAGCTCGCGGCGACGCATCTCGAGCGTGGACCGCACGCCCGCGTAGGCCGGGTCGTCGGCGAGGTTCACCGTCTCGTAGGGGTCGAGCAGCCGGTCGTAGAGGAACGTGTCGACGCCGTCCGTGCCGTAGAGGTAGCGCTCGGTGCGCACGCCCCGGTGTGACCAGCCGTCACCCAGGGTGCGGCCGGTCTGGATCAGCGTGGTGTCACGGAACGCCTGGTCCTCGCCGCGCAGGGTCGGCGCCAGGGACGTGCCGTCCACCTGCCACTGCGGGGTGACCCCGGTCAGCGAGGCGAACGTGACGGGCAGGTCGACCAGCGTCACGGGCAGCCGCGACGTGGCACCGGGGACCACGTCGGGACCCCGGACGAGCAGCGGGACCTGCAGGGCCTCGTCGGTGAGCACGTCCTTGCCGACGAAACGGTGCTCGCCCAGGGAGTAACCGTTGTCGGAGGTGAAGACGATGTAGGTGTCGTCGAGGACGCCCTCGTCGTCCAGCGTCTCGACCAGGGACCCGACCGCCCGGTCGACCGCCTGCAGCGACTGCAGCCGCGCCGTGTTCTCCGCGGCCACCGCCTCGCGGGACACGGGGGCGCCGCGCCGCAGGTAGACCGGCTGGTCGGACACGTCCTCCTCGTTGAAGGACGGCTCGTCGAAGGCGGACGGGCGCTCGTCGAGGAACAGCGTCTCGTCCTGCGGCTCCGCGGGTGGGAGGCTGCGACCGCCCTCGGGGCTGATCCGGTAGTGCGGTGCGAGGTGCCACGAGTAGACGACGAAGGGGTCGCCGCTGCGCGCGAAGTCGCGCACGGCCTCATTGGTGTGGTCCTCGATGACCGAGGTGACGTAGCTGTCGGTGTAGCGGCGGGGGTCGCCGTCCCCAGTCATCGAGAAGTCCACGTAGTCGTAGACGCCGCGGGTGAGGGCGTCCCACCGCGACCACCCGGCCGGACGCACATCACCGGGGTGGTAGCCGTTGAGGAACTTGCCGGCGAACGCCGTGCGGTAGCCGCCGGCCCGGAACCAGACGCTGGCCTCCTGCGTCGGGTCTAACGCGTCGAAGCCGCCGTGCACGCCGCGGTTGTGCTGGACGCCGTTGTTCTGGGCGTACTGGCCGGTGGCGAGCTGGGCGCGGGCCGGGCAGCAGAGGGGGTGCGGCGAGATCGCGTCGGTGAACTCCATCCCCTGGTCGGCCAGCAGGCGCCGGGTGATCGGCATGTGGTCGAGGTCGTCGTCGCGCATGTCATCGGTGAGGACGAACACCAGGTTCGGGCGGGTCACCTCGTCGGCGTCACCGCCGGGAGAGACGCCGGGAGAGACGCCGGGGGACTGGGTGCCCTGCACCATCCGCACCGCGGCCGCCTCGCGCGCCTGGCCCGTGTCGCTGGTCGCGGTGACCGTGGCCAGCGTCGCGACGAGGACGACCAGGAGGGCAGCCGAGACAGACTGTGCCCACGCTCGCATGCTGCCCCTCGCCGAGACCCTGAGGGTCCTTCTCGTCCGCCCGTGTGTCGGCGCAAGACTAGGGCGCCGGGACCTGCCTCCCCAAGGCGACACGACGACTGGGGGGACAATGGACCCGACCGCTACCCTGTGGGCTCGCCGCAGCCACGCACCTCGGCTGGGCGCACGCCCCGATCGCACGAGACGAAGGAACCCGCAGCAGCCGTCATGGACGAGAGTCAAAGTCCCCGCACGACCGCACTGACCACTGGGTGCGCGTCGTGACCCCCCTCCTGCTCCTGCTCGTGTCGCTGGCCCTCGTGGCCGCCTGCGGCCTCTTCGTGGCCGCGGAGTTCTCCTTCGTCACCGTCGACCGGCCCAGCGTCGAGCGCGCCGCAGCCGCCGGCGACGAGGGTGCCCGCGGCGTCCAGCTGGCGCTCCGCTCGCTGTCGACGCAGCTGTCCGGGGCCCAGGTCGGCATCACCGTCACCAACCTGGCCATCGGCTTCCTCGCCGAGCCCGCCATCTCCGACCTGATCGACGGCCCGCTGGCGTCCGCGGGGGTGCCCGAGAGCCTCGTGACACCTCTCTCGCTGGCGCTCGGCCTCGCGATCGGCACGGTCGTCACGATGATCTTCGGCGAGATGGTGCCCAAGAACATCGCCATCGCCCGCCCGCTCCAGACCGCCCGCAACACCCAGGGCTTCATGCGCGGCTTCACCGCCCTCACCCGCGGACCCATCCGGGCGCTCAACGGATCTGCCAACGCGATCGTCCGCCGCCTCGGCATCGAGCCGCAGGAGGAGCTCCGCTCCGCCCGCAGCTCCCAGGAGCTCTCCTCGCTCGTCCAGCGGTCCGCCGACCAGGGCACGCTCGACGCCGACACCGCCGAGCTCGTCGAGCGTT
>DATIAB010000015.1:0-5210 GCA_035458265.1 Ornithinibacter sp.
CGAGCCGGGCACCTACACCGCCACGCTCACCGTCGAGGACTCGACCGGCAAGTCGACCAGCCAGGCCGTCGACGTGACGGTGCGGCAGCCGTGCGCGACCGCACCCACCCCGGACGAGGGCTACGAGCTGCTCTTCGACGGGACCGACGTGTCCGGCTGGGAGCAGTCCGGCCCCGGCGGGTTCACCGTCGAGAACTGCGAGCTCACGAGCGTCGGCGGTCTCGGGCTGTTCTGGTTCTCCGAGCGCACCTTCGACGACTACACGGTGAAGCTGCAGTTCAAGCTGTCCGACGACGGCGACAACTCCGGCGTCTTCACCCGCTTCCCCGACCCGGGCGACGACCCCTACGTCGCGGTGGACAACGGCCACGAGATCCAGATCAAGGAGGGCCAGCCCAACGACGAGCCGCAGAAGACCGGGTCGGTCTACAACTTCGACCGCGAGGACGCGCGCAACGCCCGCCCCATCGGTGAGTGGAACGACTACGAGATCACGGTCGAGGGCCAGACCTACACGATGACGCTGAACGGTCAGGTGGTGAACGAGTACACCTCCGACGGCACCCGCGGCACCGGCGGCTACATCGGCCTGCAGAACCACGGCAACGCCGACCAGGTCAGCTTCCGCAACATCCAGGTCAAGGAGCTCGAGGTCCCGGAGCCGTTCGTCAACGAGCTCACGGCCGACCCGGTCCGCGGCGGCGCGCCGCTCACGGTGGACTTCACCGCCGAGGGCATCGACCGGCAGGACGACGCGATCACCTACGAGTGGGACTTCGGCGACGGGTCCGACCTCGTCACCGGTGCCGCCGGCACCATCTCCCACACCTACACCGAGGGCGGCACGTTCACCGCGGAGGTCACGCCCGTCGACGCCGAGGGCAACCGCGGGCTGACCCGGACGACGGAGGAGATCACCGTCCTCGTCGACCCGGTCGCCACCGCGACCGCGACGCCGCGCTGCGGCGTGCTGCCGCTCGACGTCGACTTCGACGCCTCCGCGACCGACCCGCAGGACCAGGCCGTGACCTGGGCGTGGGACTTCGGCGTCGACGGCACGAGCGACGACACCTCGACCGAGAAGTCACCGTCGTACACCTACACGTCGGCCGGGGAGTACACCGCGACCGTCACCGCGACCGACCCCGACGGCAACACCGGAACCAGCTCGGTGCGCATCGAGGTCCTCGCCGACGGCGAGTGCCGTCCCGTGGCCGACCTGTCCGAGCTGTTCAACAACGACGGCATCTCCACCGACGCCAACCCGGGTGACGGCAACTTCGACGGCGGTGGCTGGACCTTCGCCGCCGAGCTCCTCCCCCCGGCCGTGCAGGACAACGGAGGCCCGGTCCGGCTCAACGGCATCGACTACGACTTCGGCAGCCCGGCCGACGGCCAGCTCAACAACGTCGAGTCCGACGGACAGGTGATCACCCTGCCGACCGGCACCTACGACGAGCTGAGCATCCTCGCCACCGCGCACAACGGTGACGTCCAGAAGGAGGCGACGCTCGCCTACAACGACGGCACCACCGTGCAGGTCCCCCTGCGGTTCACCGACTGGGCCGTGACGCCCAAGTTCGGCGAGGAGATCGCCATCGACATGCCCTACCGCCACAACGGTGGGGGCGACACGTCACCGCGGGTGATGATCTTCACCCAGCGGATCGCGCTCGAGTCCGGCAAGCAGCCCGACACGCTGACGCTCCCGGTCGACCCGAAGCTGCACGTGTTCGGCGTCTCCGGGGTCCGGGCCGAGGAGCCCGCGCCGCCGTGCGAGCAGCCCCAGCGCTCCGACGAGTTCGACGACACCGAGCTGCTCGACAACTGCCACTGGACGGTGCGCCGCCCCGACGAGACGGCGTACGACGTCTCCGACGGGGCGCTGCACCTGACCGCTCGTCCCGGTGAGTACAACGACACCGCCAACATCATCACCCAGGACGCGCCCGACGGAGCCTGGACGGCGACGACCAAGCTCACCTGGGACCCGACCGAGGCCGGTCAGCAGGCCGGTCTCGTGGTCGCCGGCAGCGGCGGCTCCGGGTTCGCCAAGCTGACCTTCGTCGACAAGGGCAACGACAACGAGTGGATCGAGTTCCTCAAGTCGTCGAGCCCGAGCAACAACGACTTCGAGTTCAGCGGCGACTGGAACACCGGTGGCGGCAGCTTCGACGGCCCGTTCCTGCCCGGCGACTTCCCCACCACGTTCTGGCTCCGGTTCACCTCCGACGGCTCCCAGCTGCGCGGGTTCTACTCCACCGACGGCGAGGCGTTCACCGAGGTCGGTGACCCACGCACCCTGGCCGGGATCACCAACCCCCGCGTGGGCGTGATGGCTCTCAAGGGCGGAGCCGGGGGCAACCCGGTGGCCGACTTCGACTTCTTCCGCTGGTCCGGGGTCGAGCAGGGTGAGGCACCGAGCGTGATCGCGAGCGCCGAGCCCACCTCCGGCACCGCACCGCTGGACGTCGACTTCAGCGCCGAGGGCACCGACCCCGAGGACGGCGACCTCACCTACGCGTGGGACTTCGGCGTTGGTGGCACACAGGACGACACCGCCGACACGGCCGACGCGAGCTGGACCTACACCGAGCCCGGCACCTACACGGCGACGGTGACGGTCACCGACCCGGAGGGTCAGACCGGTGAGGACACCGTCGAGGTCGTCGTCGACGAGCCCGCCGAGGCCCGCACCTGGGTCGTCGACGCCGTCGACTCGGCCACCGACAACCAGTGGGTGTCGGAGGAAAACGGCACGTCGACCGTCACCATCCAGGTCGGCGACACCGTGGAGTGGCAGTTCGACGAGGCCACGATGGGCCACGACCTGACCTCCCTCGACAGCGCCGACACCTGGGACCCCGCACTCCAGGAGTACGCCGACCCCGGCGACGATCCGATCCGCTACACCTTCACCAAGCCAGGCACCTACGAGTACTGGTGCAGCATCCACGGCGCCACCATGCGCGGCACCGTGGTCGTGGAGGAGCCCGCCGAGGACAACCAGGCCCCGACGGCCGACCCGCTGGTCGACCCACGGGAGGGCGCGGCACCGCTCTACGTCCACTTCGAGGCCCGCGCCAGCGACCCCGACGGTGACGAGCTCACCTACCTGTGGGACTTCGGCCAGGGCGACGGGCCCGCCGACACGTCGACCTCGTCGCACGCCCACGTGACGTACACCGACCCCGGCACCTACACCGCGAGCCTGACCGTCAGCGACGGCAACGGTGGCACCTACGAGGACGAGTTCGAGATCGTCGTCACCGGGGTGGACCCGCGGGTCGAGGTCACGGCGACGCCGACCAGCGGTCGGGCTCCTCTCCTGGTCTCGTTCTCCGGGACGGCCGAGGACGACCAGGGCGGGGCGATCAGCTACCAGTGGGACTTCGGCGACGGCACGTCGTCGACTGCCGGCCCCAAGCCGCTGGCCCAGCACACCTACACCGAGCCGGGCACCTACCGGGCGGTGCTGACCGCCACCGACCTCGAGGGCAACACCGGCACCGACACCGTGCAGATCGACGTCGAGGCGCTGCCGGAGATCGACGCGACCGCGACGCCGGACACCGGGGACGCACCGCTGGAGGTCGACTTCTCCACGGTGGTCACCACCGGGGGCGAGGTCAGCGCCTTCGCCGACGGCACGGCCACCTACCCGGACCTGACCGGCACCGCCTCGATGGTCCGCTCACGCGACACCACCGTGACCACGCTCGACGTCACCGGCCTCAAGCCCGACGCCGCACACATGGTCCACGTCCACGAGCAGTCCTGCGCCGATGGCGACGGCGGGGCGCACTTCCGCTTCGACACGGACCTGCCGTTCAGGGAGGACAACGAGATCTGGCTGCCGTTCAGGAGCGACGCCGACGGCGCCAGCGGCGAGGTCGTCGTGACGAGCGACCAGCGCGCCGGGTCCGACGCGATGGCCATCGTCATCCACGACCCGGACAGCCCGGCCAAGCGGATCGGCTGCGTGGACCTCGACCCCAGCACCGACGGGCTCACCTTCGCCTGGGACTTCGGTGACGGCGAGCAGGCCGAGGGTGCCGACCCGACGCACACCTACACCGAGCCCGGCACGTACGAGGCCACGGTGACGGTGGGCAGCGAGGACGGCACCGACGAGGTCATCGACACCGTCGAGGTCGTCGTCTCCGGCGAGGGCCCGACCGACCCGACCGACCCGGTCGCCTCGACGGTCACGGCCACGGCCACGCCGGCGGAGGTCACGGTGGGCGACACCACCCGGGTGTCGGTGGAGGTCACGGCCGAGGGCGCCACGCCGACCGGCGAGGTCACCCTCACCGGCGGCGGGAGGTCCTACGGCCCCGCGACCCTCGACGGTGGCTCCGCGACCTTCACGGTCGGTCCGTTCGCCGAGCCCGGTGCGGTGACGTTCACCGCGGCGTACGCCGGCAGCGACGAGGTCGCGGCCGGTGAGGACGAGGTGACCGTCACCGTGAAGGCCAAGCCGGCTCCGGGTGACACCACCGCCCCGGACACCACCATCACGGACGGCCCGATGGGCCAGGGGCGAGGCCCGGCGGCGACGTTCACCTTCACCTCCTCCGAGCCCGGCAGCACCTTCGAGTGCAGCCTGGACGGCGGGGCGTGGGCGGCGTGCAGCTCCCCGGCGACGTTCAACAAGCTCGGGACGGGCGAGCACGAGCTGCGGGTCCGGGCCATCGA
The DNA here is from genome assembly GCA_035458265.1 of Ornithinibacter sp. Taxonomy (GTDB): domain Bacteria; phylum Actinomycetota; class Actinomycetes; order Actinomycetales; family Dermatophilaceae; genus Fodinibacter. The sequence continues at coordinate 4,699 of DATIAB010000015.1, forward strand.
CAAGGCGGGCAACACCGACGCCAGCCCGGCCGTCCGCACGTGGACGGTCGACCGCGGCAAGCCCACGGTCAAGGTGTTGAAGGGCGCCAAGACCACCAAGGACCGGACCCCGACGGTGCGCGTGCGCCTCGGCGACCGGTACGACGACCTGCGCGCCCGCGACGTGAAGGTCCGGTTCGACGGCCGGACCGCGGCGAAGGTCCGGGTCAACCGCAAGGGCGTCATGGTCGCGACGGCGAAGCAGCTCGCGCCCGGTCGTCACCGCGTCATGCTGAAGGTCCGCGACGAAGCGGGCAACACGCGCACCGTCGGCTGGTGGATCACCGTGAGCCGCTGACAACGAAGCACCTCAGTGCCCGTACCCGCCGGTGACCCCGGCGGGTACGGGTGCGTCCAGCAGCGCGGGCACAATGCCTCCATGGTCGGACCAGACACGGCTGGCGCCCTCGCCGCCGGCGCACGGGTGGCACTGCTGGTCCCCGGCTCCCTGGCGTACGTCGACCTGGTCCTGG
>DATIAB010000016.1:0-5825 GCA_035458265.1 Ornithinibacter sp.
GGGCGCGAGCACGCACGCCCCGAGTGGGTGGCTGCCGCGCAGGTTCTGCGTGAGTACGACGAGGTCACGGCGCTGTCCGCGGCCGGGGCCTTCGACCCGGCGTGGATCCTCGGCGCCGCCGCCGACCACCTCGAGGACGACCCCGACGGGATGCCGCACGGGCTGCGTCTCGTCGTCGTGGATGACGCCCAGGAGCTCACCCCCGCGGGCCTCCGGCTTCTCCGGGCCGTCGTGGGCGCCGCACCGGTCGAGCTCGTCCTCGTCGGCGACCCGGATGCCGCGACCGAGACCTTTCGCGGTGCCGACCCGCGGCTGTTCCTCACGGCCTGGCCGCAGGCGCCCACCCTGACCCTGGGCACCTCGCACCGGGCCGGGGCCACCCTCGGGGCTGCAGCCAGGCGGGTCGTCGGCCACATCGGGGTGACCGCCGGTGTTGCCCATCGCACGCTTGGCCCGGCCGCTCACCCGGGGGTCGTGGAGGCGCACCTGCTGCGCACCGCCGCCCAGGAGGCCGGCTACGTGGCCGGGCGCCTTCGCGAGGCACACCTGGTCGACGGCGTGCCCTGGTCCCGGATGGCCGTCGTCGTCCGCGGTGGCTCGCGCACCGCCACCCTGCGTCGGGTGCTGCGCGGCGCAGGCGTGCCGGTCGACACGGCGACGGCTGATCTGCCCGTGCACGACGAGGCCGCCGTCCGCCCGTTCCTCACGCTGCTGCGGTGGGCCCTCGACGTCCTCGCGGGCGCTGAGCACCTCGACCCGGCCGAGGTCGTCGACGTGCTGACGTCTCCGGTGGGTGGGGCGGATGCCGTGCACCTGCGGCGGCTGCGCCGCTCGCTGCGTCGCCTCGAGCTCGACACCGGGGGTGGCCGCCCCAGCGACGTGCTGCTCGCCGAGGCCGTGCTCGCCCCCGGCGCCCTGGACCACGTCGGCCCCGAGGCGACGCCGGCCCGCAGGGCGCACCGCGTGCTCGGCGCCGCCGTGGATGCGCTGCGCGACGGCTCCGGGGTGGAGGCCGTGCTCTGGCGGATGTGGTCGGCGAGCGGGCTGGCCCAGCCGTGGCGTGACGCCGCCCTCGCAGGAGGGGCCGGCGGCGGCCGGGCAGATCGTGACCTCGATGCCGTCCTCGGTCTCTTCGACGCCGCCGCCCGCTTCGTCGACCGGCTGCCCGGGGCGTCGCCCGCAGACTTCCTCGACCACGTGCTCGGCCAGGACGTCGCCGGGGACAGCCTCGTGGCCCGGGCCCCGGCGGGTGAGTCGGTCGCCCTGGTCACGCCCGCGGCATCCGCCGGCCGGGAGTGGGACCTCGTCGTCGTGGCGGGTGTGCAGGAGGGCGTGTGGCCCGACCTGCGGCTTCGCGGGTCACTCCTGGGGTCGACCGATCTCGTCGACGTCGTCGCGGGGCGCAGTGACGACCCTCGCGCGGCGCGCGCCCAGGTGCGTCACGACGAGACGAGGCTGTTCCACGTCGCGGTGACGCGAGCCCGGCAGCGGCTCATCGTCACGGCGGTGCGCGGCGAGGACGAGCAGCCGTCCGCCTACCTCGACGTCATCGACCCGTTGCCCGTCGCCCGCAGCTTCACCGACGTTCCGCGTCCGCTGACGCTCCCCGGGATCGTCGGCGAGCTGCGCCGAGAGGTCGCCGGGGACGATCCGCGGCGCAGAGGTGCTGCCGTCACGGCCCTCGCGACGCTGGCTGCCGAGGGCGTGCCGGGTGCCGACCCCACGCAGTGGTGGTCGCTGAGGGACGTCACCGACGACCGACCTCGACGGGACCCTTCGACACCGGTAGCGATCTCCCCCTCGACGATCGACGCGTTCGGGCGCTGTCGGCTCCAGTGGGTCCTGCGTGCCGCTGGTGGGGACGGACCCTCGATGGGGGCCCAGGACATCGGCACCCTCGTCCACGACGTCGCGCACGACCTCGGCGACACCGATGCGGCGACCTATGCCGCCGAGGTCGAGAAGCGGTGGGGCCGGCTCGGCCTCGCGCCCGGATGGCTCAGCCGCCGTGACCTCGCGCAGGCCACCGCCATGACCGACCGCCTGGCACGGTACGTGAGCGAGCTCGACGCGCAGGGGTGGCGACGCGCCGGCTCCGAGGCGCGGATCTCCGTGGCCCTGGGCCGAGCCGTCATCACCGGACGGGTCGACCGGGTCGAGGTCTCGCCGACGGGCCAGGTGCGCATCGTCGACCTCAAGACCGGTCGCACCAAGCCGACCAGGGACGAGGTGCGCCGCCACGGGCAGCTGGGCGCCTACCAGGTCGCGGTCGAGGAGGGCGGTCTCGCCGAGCTCGGCTCGACCTCCGGCGGCGCCGCCCTGCTGCAGCTCGGGAAGGCCGCCACGCAGAAGACCACCCTGCAGACCCAGGCACCCCTCAGCACCGACGAGGACCCGACCTGGGCGCGTGACCTCCTCGCCGAGGTCGCCGACGAGATGTCCGGCACCGTCTTCGCCGCGACCCCGGGCTCCCACTGCGGGACCTGCCAGGTCAAGGACTCCTGCCCGGCGTTCGCGCAGGGGAGGCGGCTGTGAGGCGCGACGACCCGGCGACGCACGCCACGGCATCCGGCGCGTTGGGGGAGGGCCCCCCGCGCTGGGGTGCCGTCGACCTCGCACGTGCGCTGGGGCTGAACGCCCCCACTCCCGAGCAGGTCGCGGTCATCGAGGCGCCGCTGCGCCCGCTGCTGGTCGTGGCGGGGGCTGGCTCCGGCAAGACCGAGACGATGGCGTCCCGGGTGGTGTGGCTGGTGGCCAACGACCTCGTGCGCCCGGACGAGGTGCTCGGGCTCACCTTCACGCGCAAGGCCGCGGGCGAGCTCTCGGAGCGGCTGTCCGCACGGCTGGCGACGTTGCGCGATGCCGGCATCTGGGCTCCGAGGGCCGAGGACGGCGCCGTCGTCCTCGACGACGTGCCCACCGTGTCGACCTACCACGCGTACGCGGGGCGCATCGTGCGCGAGCACGGCGTGCGGCTCGGGGTCGAGGCCGAGAGCCGGCTGCTCAGCGAGGCCGCGGCGTGGCAGGTCGCGCACGAGGCGGTCGTGGCGTTCGACGGTCCGATGGAAGGCGTCGAGAAGGCCGAGTCCACGGTCACCACGGCCGTCGTCGACCTCGCCGGCGAGATGGCCGAGCACCTCGTGGGCGTGCAGCAGGTGGCCGACCACCTCGATGCCGTCGTCGCCGCCCTCGAGGTCGTGCCCAAGGGCGTCACGAACCGCCGCTCCCTGCCGACCGAGGTGCGCGACGCGATCACCGTGCTGCGTGAACGGCGGGCGATCCTGCCCGTCGTCGAGAGCTACCACGCCATCAAGCGCGCTCGCGATGCCATGGACTTCGCCGACCAGGTGCAGCTCGCGGCACGGATCGCCACGGCGGTGCCCCAGGTGGGTCAGGCCGAACGGTCGCGGTTCCGGGCCGTGCTGCTCGACGAGTTCCAGGACACCTCCGAAGCCCAGCTGCAGCTGTTGCGGGCGCTGTTCGTGGGAGCCGGGGATGCCGTACCGGTCACCGCCGTCGGCGACCCGCACCAGTCGATCTACGGCTGGCGAGGCGCGAGCTCGACGACGCTCGACCGGTTCCGCCAGGACTTCGTCGACGACCACGGGCCCACGCAGGTGCGACCCCTGTCGACGAGCTGGCGCAACGACAGCGCGATCCTCGACGTCGCGAACCTCGTCGCCGGCCCACTTACCCGGGCCACGCGGGTGCCGGTCGAGCCGCTGGCCACGAGGCCGCAGGCCGGTCGCGGGCACGTGGCCACGGCCCGGCTGAACACCATCGAGGACGAGGCCGCACACGTCGCGGACTGGGTCCGTGCGCGACGGGGCAGGCCCGGCCGCAGCACTGCGGCGGTGCTGTGCCGCAAGCGGTCCCAGTTCGACCCCGTGATCGAGGCCCTGGAGGCGCGGGGTGTCCCCTACGAGGTGGTGGGCCTCGGCGGGCTCCTCCACACGCCGGAGGTCGCCGACCTCGTGGCCCTGCTCTGGGTCGTCCAGGACCCTTCCCGAGGTGATCGCCTCATGCGGCTGCTCACGGGGCCATCGTGCCGGCTCGGTGCGGCCGACCTCGACGGGCTCGGGGCGTGGGCGCGCGAGCGCCAGCGCACCGGCCGTGACCGAGCGCGCTCCGACCTCGCTCGCGACGCCAGCGAGCAGGCCAGCATCATCGAGGCGCTCGACGACCTCCCGAGTACCGCGTGGGTGGGCCAGGAGGGGCAGATGGTCTCGTCGGTCGCGCTCGAGCGGCTCGCGGGCCTCGCGGGCACCGTGCGGCGGCTGCGTTCGCTGACCGGGCTCGGCCTCGCCGAGCTGGCGGCCGAGGCCGAGGTTGCCCTCGGGCTCGACATCGAGGTGCTCGCCCGGCCCGGGTGGAGCCCCGGCGCGGCTCGGGCCCACCTCGACGCCTTCGCCGACGTGGCTGCGACCTTCGCCGCCAGTGCGGACCGGGCAACCCTCGGGGGGTTCCTGGCCTGGCTCGACGCGGCCGTCGACGAGGAGCGGGGGCTCGACCTGGGCTGGATCGAGGCCCGCCCGGATGCCGTGCAGGTCATGACCGTGCACGCGGCCAAGGGCCTGGAGTGGGACGTCGTGGCTGTCCCGGGCCTGGTCGAGGGCTCGTTCCCCGCCCATTCGGGCACGCGCACGAGCGTGGTCGACGGGGTGTGGGGTCACTCGGCGCCCACCGACAAGGCGTGGCTCACCGGGCTCGCCACGTTGCCCTACGACCTGCGTGGGGATGCCGAAGGGCTGCCGCGCTTCGCCTGGTCAGGACACCGGGGCTGGGACGACGTGGTGGCCGAGCACGAACGGTTCCGACGCGCGGTGGCCGAGCACGGCATCCTCGAGGAGCGGCGACTGGCCTACGTCGCGGTCACCCGGGCCCGCACCGACCTGTTGCTGACGAGCCACGTCTGGGGCACGGCGAGCACGCCCAGGCTCCCGTCCCGTTTCCTGTGCGAGGTGCGCGACTCGGGCCTCGCGGAGGCGGCCGGGCCGTGGGTCGACCTGCCACCGGTCGAGCCCGCGCCGCAGAACCCTCGTACCGCGGACGAGGTGAGCGTGGCCTGGCCGACCCTGGACCACGTCGACCGACGACGGGCCCTGCTCACGCCGGCCCAGGCGGTCACGGATGCCGCCGCGCTGCGGTCGAGCGCGGCCGGCGGTGCCGGTTCGGTCGGGTCGACTGGCCCGTGGGACAGCGAGATCCGGGTGCTGCTCGCCGAGCGGGCCCGGGGCCGGCGCGGTGCCGACGTCGATGTCGTGCTGCCCGCCCACCTCTCGACGTCAGCGCTCGTCGCGCTCGCCGAGGACGTCGACCGGTTCACCCTCGACCTGCGACGGCCCATGCCGAGCCCTCCCGCGCTGTCCGCCCGGCGAGGCACCGCCTTCCACGCCTGGGTGGAGGAGCACTACGCCCGGGCTGCGTTCGTCGATGTCGACGAGCTGCCCGGGTCAGCTGACGATGGGGCTCACGACGCGGACCTCGCGGTGCTGCGCGCCTGCTTCGCCGCGAGCGAGTGGGCCGGCCGGACCCCGGTCGAGGTGGAGACGAGCGTCGAGACGGTGCTCGACGGCATCGCCGTCCGGGGCCGGATCGACGCGGTGTTCGAGGAGCTGGCAGAGGACGGGGCGCCGTCGTGGGTCGTCGTCGACTGGAAGACCGGGGCGCCGCCGAACGGGGCCCGGGCCGCCGCCCGCACGCTGCAGCTCGCGGCCTACCGGATCGCGTGGGCGCGGGTTCGGGGGGTGCCGGTGGAGCGGGTGCGCGGTGCGTTCTTCCACGCTGCGACCGGTGAGACGGTGTGGCCCGACCTGCCCGGGGCG
>DATIAB010000017.1:0-9267 GCA_035458265.1 Ornithinibacter sp.
CCTCGACGTGTACGACATCGACGCCGACGGTGGGGTCGAGCGCGCTCCGCGTGAACGGGGCCCCCACGACCCGATCGACCTCATGGCCGCGATGCGCGAGCAGAGCGCCCGCGGGCGTCGACGTCGGCGCGCGTCACCGACCCACACCCCCGGAGGAGACCGGGTGCGCGCGGATGCCCTGCCCATCGAGGACCTCGCCCTCGACCCCGCCCTGGTGCCGCCTCCCCCGGCCTCGCGCGGGCGTCACCCCGTGGCGGCGCACCTCGAGGAGCCGAGCGCGGACACGACCCTCGTGGGTGGGTGGCCCGAGGACGCCTCCGGCGACAGTGCTCCCTCCTCGGATGCCGTCCCGTCCGCTGACAGGGATGCCGTCCGTTCGGCCGGCGCGGATGCCGGCACCTCGACGCCGCCGCCCACCCGCTCCGCGCCGGGGCGCAAGGGACGTCCGAGCGTGCCCAGCTGGGACGACATCGTGTTCGGAACCAAGGGCAGCGGCCCGGCCTGACCCAACCGCCCGTCCTCTGGTTTCCCTCCCCATGAGGGAAGCCTGAGGTTCGCGTGGCTTGTCAACCCCTGCGAACCTTGACCTTCCCTCATGGGGAGGGAAACTAGGGGTGATTCGCGGGCGGCGGCGGCACCGCGCAGACGTCGAGGTCGAACGGCAGCGTGTCCGGCGACAGGGCTGCTGCCCGGGCGGCGTGGCTGTTCATCCGACGCATGTAGTGGCGGCGGCACAGCACCTCGTACTCCACGAGCCCCGCGGTCGCGCTCGCCGTGTCCCCGACGACCACCTGCTCCCCCTCGACGACCATGACGCCGTCGACGATCCGGGCGTTGTGGGTGGCCTTGCGTCCGCACCAGCACAGCGCCTCCACCTGGAGCAGCTGCACCCGGTCGGCCAGCTCGATGAGCCGCCGGGACCCCGGGAAGAGCTCGGTGCGGAAGTCCGCGGTGATGCCGAAGGCGTGCACGTCGATCCCGAGCTCGTCGACGAGTCGGGCGAGCTGCTCGACCTGCACCGGCGTGTAGAACTGCGCCTCGTCGCAGATGAGGTAGTCGATCCGGGCGCCCTGGGTGAGCCGGTCGACGACCTCGTCCCAGAAGTCCAGGCCGTCGGCGACCTCGATCGCCGGTGTCGACAGCCCGAGGCGCGAGGACAGCACGGACTCCCCCATGCGATCGAGCTTGGTGAAGATCAGGCCCTGCCGGCCGCGGGCCGAGTTGTTGTGGTCCATCTGCAGGGCCAAAGTGGACTTGCCGCAGTCCATCGTTCCCGAGAAGAACACCAGTTCAGCCACGAGCCGACACCTTAGGCGACGACGGCCGCGGGCACGTGCACGAAAGGAACGGCCACCTCGTCGTCGCTGAGCGAGCCGTGCAGTCCGAGCAGCGCGAGCAGCTCCGGACGGGCCCGGCGTGAGTCCACGACGGCGAACCGCCCCCGCATCGCGACGACGACGTCGCCGATCCGGGGCAGGTTCTGCGGCAGCACGGCGCCGAACCAGCCGGCCGCGACGGCATCCACACGGTCGAGCACGATGCCCCGCTCGCCGAGCACCTCCGCCCAGGCGTCCCGCACCTCCTGCGCCGCGCCCTCCTCCACGTACAGCTGCGGGGCGCGCGCCTCCAGGCTGACGTGCCGCACTCCGGCGGCGAGCACCGGCAGGTCGGCCACGTCCAGCCGTAGCTCGTGTGGCGCATCGACCATCCCGTGGTCCGCGGTGACGGTCAGTGAGCAGTCCGGGGGCAGCCTCGCGGCGAGCCGGGCGAGCTCACGGTCGATGGACTCCAGCTCTTCGCCCCACTGCCACGAGTCGCACCCGTGCACGTGCCCCACCTTGTCCAGCTCCCCCCAGTAGAGGTGGACGAGCGTGCGCGGTGCCGAGCGAACGGCGGCGATGGTCGCGTCGACCCTGGCCTCCAGGGACACGCCCGCGACGAAGCGCCCGCCACGCAGGGCGGCGGTGGTCAGGCCCGACCCGTCGAAGTAGGCCGGGCCGATGCGCACGACGTCGACCCCGGCCCGCTCCACCGCCTCGAACACCGTCTCGTGCGGCTGCCACGTGCGCGGGTCGGGGCCGTCCTCCCAGGACAGCTCGTTGAGCAGCCGGTCCGCGCCGGGGACGAGCACCTCGTAGCCGAGCAGCCCGTGGGCGCCGGCGGCCAGACCGGTACCGAAGGTGCCCATCGACGTCGCCGTCGTCGACGGGAACCCGCTGGCGACCCGGCGGGTCGTGGGCAACTGCGACCGCAACCAGGGCGCGTGCCCGGCGCGGCGCACGAGCAGGTCGTGGCCCAGCCCGTCGACGAGCACGACGACGGCCCGACGAGTGGGCGGGAGGTCGAAACCCCGGGATGCCGTGCCGTCACCACTCGGGACGACCGCGCCCCAGGGGACCCCGAGACTGCGCGCGACGCTGGGGAGGACATCAGCCAGCGATGGTCCGGCGCCGACCGGCGGGAGCGCGGACGGGTCGCCCGTGGACGGCATCCGGCGCGCTCAGGCCTGGCCGATGGCTGCCGACAGGTCACGCGCGAACGACAGCGCCTGGGCCAGGGCGTCCTCACCGTCGGCCGCGGCCGAGATGCGCAGCGCGATGTCGTCACCGGTGATGGTGCCCTCGTAGCCGTGGTCGGCGTCGCAGTCGGGGTCGGCACACGAGGCCGGCACGAGGTCGAGCCGGGCGACGGTGCCCCAGCCCAGGGTCAGCGTGATCTCGCGGCCGAGGCTTCCGGGCACGTAGGTCGACGGGCTCTCCACGACATGGGTGAGCATGACACCGCGCACCGCCGAGAGCGGGATCGACTCCGTGGTCGCCGTCGCGACGTCCTGCGGCGCGGGGGGCTCATCGGCGTGGTCGTCGGCGTGCGCGATGAGCAGCCGGCTCGGGGTCAGCACGAGCACGGTGATGTGACGTCGAACGACGTCGCGGTCGAACGTCGTCTCGAGGTGGACGAGGTGGCTGTGGATCGGCTCCCGCACCAGGGCGGCGGCGACGATGTCGGCGACGAGTGCGGGGTAGTAGCCGGCCCGCACGATCGCGGCGGTGAGGTCCGCCGGGAGGACGGGGGCGTCGGGGGCAGGGCTCATGCCCCCATTGTGCCCGGTACCGGCGCCGGCTACGTCAGCGATCGGCGCCCCGGGTCGGCGCGACGCGGCGCGGGGGCGAGGACGATCTCGGCGCCGAGCACCTCGACCCCACCGGGGTGGGCGTTCACGGGGTTGAGGACGAGCGAGGCGACCTCGGCGAGGTCGTCGGCGAGCACCGAGACCCGCGCGATGAGGTCGGCCAGCGCGGCCCTGTTCACCGGGGTCGCGCCCCGGTGGCCGTGGAGCACCGGGGCCGCCTTGACCGAGGAGATCAGCTCGGAGACGGTGACGTCGGTGAGCGGCGGGATGCGGTAGCCGATGTCGCCGAGCAGCTCGGTCGGCAGCCCGGCGACGCTGAACCCGATGACCGGGCCGAACAGCGGGTCCTCGTCGGACGTGACGACGCAGGGAACACCGGGCGTGGCCATCCGCTGCACGACGAGGCGGTCGGCATCCAGCGGGGCGAGGCGCTCGATGAGCGACTCCCACGCGGCCCGCAGGGCGGCCTCGGTGCGCAGGTCGACTCGAACCCCGCTGATGCCGCCCTGGTGGCGCACCATGGGGGCGGTCGACTTCAGCACGACGGGGTAGCCCACCCGGTCGGCGGCAGCCACGGCCTCGTCGACGCTGCAGGCCTCCTCCTTGGTCCAGACGTCGATGCCGTAGGCCTGCAGGAGCGCCGCGGCCTCGTCGGGGCTCAGGCGGCGGCCCTTGGGCTCCATCGACAGCACGGTGTGGACGATGTCCTCGGCGATCCGTCGGTTGATGCCCGGCGGCGTCACGGGGACGCCGTGGTCCTTGGCCCGCCACTCGCCGTAGCGGGTCGCAGCAGCCAGGGCGCGGACGGCGTCCTCGGGCATGGCGTAGACGGGGATCGCGTGCGACGAGCCACCGGTGCCGGTGACCGACGCATGCCCGTCATCGACGCCGCGCATGCCGAGGAACGTCGCGGCACAGGGCTTGTCAGCACCGAAGGCCATGTCGCGAACCGCTGCGGCGACATCCTCGTCGTTGGTCACGAGCGGCGGGATGAAGCAGGTCAGCACGGAGTCGACCTTCGGGTCGGCGAACGCTGCCGCGAGCGCGGTGCGGAACTGCGCGGCCGTGGCCTCGGTCGGCAGGCTCACCGGGCCGTGCGAGACCTTGAGCCCCCAGCTGGTGCAGGCGTCGGCCGTCAGGGTGCCCAGGGCCGTCGAGTTCGCGACGATGGCCACGCGATCACCCGCAGGCAGCGGCTGGTGCGCGACGAGCTGGGCGACGTCGAAGAGCTGGTGGACGTTCTCGACGCGGATGACGCCGGCCTGCTTGAGCATCGCCGAGAAGACCTCCGGCCGCGCCTTGGTGTGCCGCACCCGGTGCCCCGGGGGCACCCCGAACCGGGAGACGCCGGACTTCACGACGATGACGGGCTTGATGAGCGCGAGGTTGCGGGCGATCCGCGAGAACTTGCGGGGGTTGCCCATCGACTCGAGGTAGAGGCCCACGGCATCCGTCTGGTCGTCGTCGATCCAGTACTGCATGAAGTCGTTGCCAGACACGTCGACCCGGTTGCCGGCCGACCCGAACGTCGAGATGCCGAGGTTGCGCCGGGCCGCCGAGGCGAGCACCGCGATCCCGAGTGCGCCCGACTGCGCGAACAGCCCGACCCGTCCGTGGGGCGGCAGCGTCGGCGCGAGCGAGGCGTTGAGCCGCACCTCGGGGTCGTTGTTGATCAGCCCGAAGGAGTTCGGCCCGACGACCCGCATCCCCGAACCGCGAGCGCGACGCAGCAGCTCGGCCTGCAGCCGCGCCCCGTCCCGCCCCTCCTCGGCGAAGCCGGAGGAGACGACGAGCAGCGCCTTGACCCCCGCCTCGGCGCACTCGTCGACGACCTCGAGCACCGCATGGGCCGGCACCGCGATGACCGCGAGGTCGACCCGGCCGGGCACCGCGGCCACCGACGGGTAGGCCGTGCGCCGCCGCAGCGTGCGCACGTTGGGGTTCACGGGGTGGATGTCGCCCGTGAACCCTGCGGCGACGATGCGCTCGAGGAGCTGGCTGCCGATCGAGTTGCGGCGTCGGCTGGCCCCGATGACGGCGATGGTGCGCGGGTGGAGGATCGACCGCACGCTGAGTGCCTCGGCCCGGTGCTCACGAGACATCGCGACGGCCTTGGAGGAGTCGGTCGGCTCGATGTCGAAACCGACCTCGACGACGCCGTCCTCGATGTGGCGCTTGACGTCGTATCCGGCATCGGAGAAGACCGAGAGCATCTTGCGGTTCTGGGGCAGGACCTCGGCGGTGAACCGGCCGATGCCGATGTCGCGGGCGATCGCGGCGAGGTGCTCGAGCAGGACCGACCCGATGCCCTTGCCCTGGTAGTGGTCGCTGATGTTGAAGGCCACCTCGGCGCTGCGCGCGTCGATGCGGTCATAGCGACCGATCCCGACGATGTCCTCACGCAGCGTCACGACCAGCGCCACCCGGTCGACGTAGTCCACGTGCGTGAACCGGTAGACGTCCGCGTCGCTCAGCCGACGCAGGGGGGCGAAGAAGCGCAGGTAGATCGACTCGTCGGACTGCCCGCTGTGGAAACGGTGGATGCCGTCGGCGTCCGACGGGCGGATGGGGCGGACGTGGGCGACGGTGCCGTCCCGAAGGACCACGTCGGCCTCCCACTGCGCGGGGTAACCCGGCGGCAGCGGGTCGTCGTCCATGGGCCCCATCGTGCCACCCCGAGCGTCCGTCGCCGGTGCGATACCGGACGCCCGGCACACTGGGTCCGTGGAACTTCGTGAGGCGGTCCTGCGGCGGCGGATGGTGCGCCGGTTCGACCCGTCGGTCCCCGTCTCCCGCGACGTCGTGCGCGACCTCGTGGCCCTGGCGGTGCGCGCGCCGAGCGCCGGCTTCAGCCAGGGGTGGGACTTCGTCGCGCTCGTCGACGAGAGCGACCGCGCGACCTTCTGGGCGGCGAGCGGTCAGGGCCGCCCTGCCGACGCCTGGCTGCGCGGGGTCAGCGCCGCCCCGGCCCTGGTGCTCTGCCTCTCGGACGCCGACGCCTACCTCGACCGCTACGCCGAGGCGGACAAGGGGTGGACCGACCGCTCCCCCGACCGCTGGCCGATTCCGTACTGGGACACCGACACCGCCATGGCCGCGATGATCGTGCTCCTGGCGGCGGAGGATGCCGGGCTCGGCGCCCTGTTCTTCGGGGTGCCGCCCGAGCGGCACGACGCGGTTCGTGAGGCGCACGGCATCCCGGCCGGCCGACGGATCGTCGGGGTGATCGCGCTCGGGACGCCGGCCGCACAGTCGACAGGCGTGGGTGGGTCACCGCGAACGAGGGGCCGGCGACCCCTTGACGACGTGCTCCACGAGGGACGGTTCGGCGGCGGGTGGTCCGGCGCGTCGGTGTGAGCAGGCGCGGGCCCGTGGGCGAGGATGAGGCGACCCCTGCCGCGGCATCCGCGGTCCCACCCCACCCGGAGCAGAGCCCCGACCCATGGCCAAGCGCACCACGACCCCCCCGTCCGGGGACACCCCACAGGAGAGCACCGAGCGGGTCGTCGACATCGACGTCGAGGACGAGATGCGCAGTGCGTTCCTCGAGTACTCGTACAGCGTCATCTACTCGCGGGCCCTGCCGGACGCGCGCGACGGCCTGAAGCCGGTGCAGCGCCGCATCCTGTTCGGGATGAGCGAGCTCGGGCTGCGCCCCGAGCGCCCGCACGTGAAGTGCAGCCGGGTCGTCGGCGAGGTCATGGGCAAGTACCACCCCCACGGCGACCAGGCCATCTACGACGCCCTCGTGCGGATGGCCCAGCCGTTCACCATGCGCCTTCCTCTCGTCGACGGCCACGGCAACTTCGGCTCGCTCGACGACGGCCCTGCGGCCTCGCGCTACACGGAGGCCCGGATGGCCCCGGCCGCGCTGCTCATGGTCGCGGGCCTGGACGAGGACACCGTCGACTACGTCCCCAACTACGACGACTCGCTCCTGCAACCGGGCGTCCTGCCGGCGGCCTACCCCAACCTCCTCGTCAACGGCGCCTCCGGCATCGCGGTCGGCATGGCGACGAACATGGCCCCCCACAACCTCGTCGAGGTCATCGGCGCCGCCCGCCACCTCATCACCCACCCCGACTGCTCGCTGGACGACCTGATGAAGTTCGTTCCCGGGCCCGACCTGCCCGGCGGTGGCCGCATCGTCGGGCTCGACGGCATCCGCGACGCCTACCTCACCGGCCGTGGCTCCTTCCGAACCCGCGCCAGCGCGCGCGTCGAGAAGCTCACCCCGCGCCGGATGGGCATCGTGGTCACCGAGCTGCCCTACCTCGTCGGGCCCGAGAAGGTCATCGAGCGGGTCAAGACGCTCGTGCAGGCCAAGAAGCTGCAGGGCATCTCCGACGTGAAGGACCTCACCGACAGGAAACACGGCCTGCGCCTGGTCTTCGAGGTCAAGAACGGCTTCAACCCGGACGCCGTGCTCGAGCAGCTCTACAAGCTCACGCCGATGGAGGACTCCTTCGGCATCAACAACGTCGCGCTCGTCGACGGCCAGCCACGCACGCTGGGCCTGAAGGAGCTGCTGCGCACGTATGTCGACTTCCGCATCGGGGTCGTGCGCCGCCGCACCGAGTACCGGCTGCGCAAGCGCCAGGACCGCCTGCACCTCGTCGAGGGGCTGCTCGTCGCGATCCTCGACATCGACGAGGTCATCCAGCTGATCCGCACCTCCGACGACACCGCGACCGCGAAGTCGCGCCTCATCTCGGTGTTCGACCTGTCCGACGCCCAGGCCGAGTACATCCTCGAGCTCCAGCTGCGGCGCCTCACGAAGTTCTCGCTCATCGAGCTCGAGGCCGAGCGTGACGAGTTGCGCCGCCAGATCGAGGAGCTCGAGGCGATCCTCGCCGACGAGGTGCTGCTCCGCCGCACCGTCTCCAGCGAGCTCGCCGACGTCGCCAGGGCCCACGGCACGCCGCGTCGCACCGTGCTCCTGGAGTCGGCCGGCGCCCCCGCATCGGTCGGCACACCCCTCGAGGTGGCCGACGACCCGTGCTGGGTGCTGCTGTCGTCGACGGGTCTGCTGGCGCGCACCTCCAGCGCCGATCCCGTGCCGAGCGAGGGCGGCCGCGCCAAGCACGACGCGATCATCGGGGCCGTGCGCACCACGGCCCGTGGCGAGTTCGCGCTCGTCACCTCGCGGGGGCGGATGCTGCGGATGTCGGCCCTCGAGCTGCCGACCCTCCCGCCGCTCGGCGGCGCCCCGAGTCTGTCCGGAGGCGCGCCGCTGGGCGTCTTCGCCGACCTGCCCACCGGCGAGGAGCCGCTCACCATCGTCGGGCTGGACCCGGACGCGCCCGGCGTCGCCCTCGGCACGGCACAGGGTGTGGTCAAGCGCGTTGCCCCCGACCACCCCGCACGCCCGCACTGGGAGGTCATCGCGCTTCGGGACGGCGACCGCGTCGTCGGGGCGGCCACGCTGCGCGACGGCGATGAGGACCTCGTCTTCGTCACGAGCGACGCCCAGCTGCTGCGCTTCCCCGCGTCTGCGGTGAGGCCCCAGGGGCGTGCGGCCGGCGGGATGTCCGGCATCCGCCTCTCCCCCGGCGCATCCGTCGTGTTCTTCGGTGCGGTGGACCCCGGTTCGGATGCCGTGGTCGTGACCTCCTCGGGAACCTCGGACGCCCTGCCCGGCACCCAGCCCGGCGCGATCAAGGTCACGCCGTATGCCGAGTACCCCGCCAAGGGGCGCGGCACGGGTGGAGTGCGCGCCCACCGGCTTCTGAAGGGCGAGGACTGCCTCGTCCTGGCGTGGGTCGGTGCGCAGCCGGCACGGGCGAGCGGCCCGGCCGGCGTGGCCCTGGAGCTTCCGGAGGCGTCCGGCAGGCGAGACGGGTCGGGCACGGCCTACCCGTCGGTCATCGGGGGAATCGGCGCCCCGGTGCGGTGAAACCCCCGTGGGGGCGCGCCGGACGGGTCGTCGCACAGTTCCCGGGTTCCAACCGTGTTACGCAATCGTTACCACCGCCTTGCGGGAAGCCGTTGCGCTCGATGCGTAAACGCTTTTACCTTGGTCCCGGTTCCCTCATCGCCGAGGCCACAGCGTCTCGGCGCGACCAGTGAAATGGAGGCGGGCACATGGCCCTCTACACCAAGCGTCGCATCGCGGCGTTGTCCGGAGTCCTCGCGGT
>DATIAB010000018.1:0-8447 GCA_035458265.1 Ornithinibacter sp.
GCCCAGCAGATCCTCAAGGCCACCGCCCTCATCGCCCGCGACAAGGGACTCGTCAAGGCCGCGGGCAAGCAGCTGGATGCCGGGCGCGGGCGTGCGAACGCCATCGCCAACGCCGTGGAGGAGTACTGCGCCCAGTTCGAGGCGCTCGGGGGCTACTTCGCCGAGCGGGTCACCGACCTGCGCGACGTCGGCTCACGGGCCGTGGCCGCCGTGCTCGGGGTGCCCGCACCGGGGGTGCCCGACTTCACCGAGCCGAGCGTCATCGTCGCCGAGGACCTTGCGCCTGCGGAGACGGCGACGCTCGACCGGGCGCTCGTGGTCGGCATCGTCACCCAGGCGGGGGGGCGAACGAGCCACACCGCGATCCTCGCGGCACAGATGGGTATCCCGGCGGTCGTCCAGCTCAAGGACGCGACCGGCATCCCCGTCGGCACGTTCGTCGCGCTCGACGGCGACTCGGGCGAGGTCACCATCGCGCCCGATCCCTCGATCGTCCAGGAGCAGAGGGTGCGCCGCGAGAAGCGGGCGGCTGCACTGGCCGGGACGAGCGGGCCGGGCACCACGCGCGACGGGCACCACGTGGCCCTCCTCGCGAACATCGGCGGGGTCAAGGACGCCGAGGAGGCGGCGGCCCTCGACCTCGAGGGGGTCGGGCTCTTCCGCACGGAGTTCGTCTTCCTCTCGGCTGACAAGGCACCGACGGTGGAGGAGCAGACGGAGATCTACCGCAAGGTGATGGCGCCCTTCGGTGACCGCCGGGTGGTCGTCCGCACGCTCGACGCCGGGGCCGACAAGCCGCTGGCGTTCGCCGACCTGGGGCCCGAGGAGAACCCGGCCCTGGGTCGCCGAGGGCTGCGGCTGTCGGCCGAGCTGCCCGAGCTGCTCGACGCGCAGCTGGAGGCCCTGGCCATCGCGGCCAAGGAGACCGGGGCCGACGTGCGGGTCATGGCGCCCATGGTGGCCACCGCCGAGGAGGCCGCCTGGTTCGCCCGGCGCGTGCGGGAGAACGGGCTGCCCAAGGGCGGGGTCATGATCGAGGTCCCGGCGGCTGCCCTGCGGTCGGCGCACGTTCTGGCCGAGGTCGAGTTCGGCAGCATCGGCACCAACGACCTCGCCCAGTACACGATGGCGGCCGACCGCATGCAGGGCGAGCTGTCCGACCTGCTCGACCCGTGGCAGCCGGCGGTGCTCGATGTCGTGGCCGCCGCGTGTGACGGGGCTGCCGCCACGGGTCGGCCCATGGGAGTGTGTGGCGAGTCGGCAGGTGACCCGCTGCTCGCCCTCGTGCTCACGGGGCTCGGGGTGTCGAGCCTGTCCATGGCTCCGAGCAAGGTGCCGGTGGTGCGGCTGGCGCTCTCGCTGCACACCCTTCCCGAGTGCCAGCGCATCGCGGCTGCGGCCAGGGCGGCGGCCACGGCCCGCGAGGCCCTCGAGGCGGTCCGCGACCTGGCGCGCAGCGAGCTCACCGACCTGCTCTGACCGCCCCACCTGGCGACGTATTGCGAAGCACCCACCCTGCGGGCCCCTTTCGGGGTCGCCCGGGGTGGTTGCTTCGCAATACGTCGCGCCCGAAGGAGGTGGGGTCACCGCTGGGCGAGGGGGACGGCGACGTCGCTGCCGCCCTCGTGGGTGAGCCGCTGGCGCATCCGGCCCAGCATCGGCACCGGGGCGAACCCGCCGGCGAGCAGCGCCTCGCCCTGGACGAACCCCGTCGACGCGTGCAGCATCGCCTGTGGCGCGAAGCCGAAGGTGCGGCTCAGCTCAACGATGTCGTCCGGGCTGTTCATCCGCATGAGCATGAGGTTGTCGCACTGGCTGAGGATCTGCGGGTGGATCTTCGACGGCCGCTGCGACGAGAGCAGCAGCCACAGCCCGGACTTGCGTCCCTCGGCGGCGAGCTGGATGAGCCGCTCGAGCAGCAGCTGGGCGACGGGGTTGCCAGGGTCGGCCCGGCACAGGTTGTGCGCCTCGTCGATGACGAGCAGGGTCGGCACCCGACCCTCGCGCTCCGCCCACAGCCGGTCGACGACCTCGAGGCAGATCGACAGCGGCTCGGCCGGATCCTCGAAGCCACCGAGGTCCAGCACGCTGACCCCCGTCCCGTCGGTCACGATGTCGGCCGCGGACGGCTGGTCGCGCGCCCACGCCTCCCACTGGGTCATGCCGAGGTTCTCGATCCGCTCCAGGAGGCGCTGGTCGGCGGGTGACCCCTCCTTCATCCTCTCCACCAGCGAGCCGAGGTCGTGGGCGTCGCCCATCTCCGCGAGGAAGCGGACGAAGGCGTTGTACTGGTCCGCGTCGCGCACCGGGTCGAGCTGCAGTACCGCCGCCTGCGCCTGGCGCGCCATGGTGCGAAAGCGCATCCTCAGCGACCCGGCATCCCCCGTGCGGTTGGCGTCCGAGCGCAGGACGGTGACGTTCCGCGCACCGATGCGGGCGGCATCCGCCGCAGGGGTGTCGTCCTTGGTCTCACCGAGGCGCACGAAGTCGGCGTTCGGGTCCACGATGGTCACGCGGAGGTCGGTCGCGAGCAGGAGCCGCTCCAGCAGCACCCCGAGCGCGTAGGTCTTGCCCGAACCGCTCTGGCCGCACAGGAAGGTGTGGCGGTTGAAGCCGGCGGTGCGCAGGTTCGCGTCGGTCTGGGTCCCTGCGGTGGTCCACCGGCCCACCGTGAGGTCGGCTCCCGTCGAGGCCTGCAGCCCGGCGAGCTGCTCCACGCTGGCCGGGGATGCGGCGCTCGAGAAGGGTGGGCGCTCGGACCGCCTCAGCCCGCCGTCCGGTCGCAGGGTGCCCAGGACGACTCCGGAGCCGGCGGCGCCGCTGTCCGTGCCGTGCGACGACGCCACCTCGAGCACCTGTCCGAGCACGGGAACCCCCTGGTCGGTGACGGCCACGACCACGTCGCCGGGGGAGAACACGTCCGCCCCGGCCGACCTGATCGTGAAGGTGCGGCCATCGCGCGAGTGCGCGGTCGCCTGCGATGCGGTCGGCGTCATGCCGTGCTCCTTGTCGCGGTGTCCGGGACGAAAGGGCGCCCCGCCGTCGCGGTGCGCCGCTGACCATGATGGCGGATGCCGCGGCCGCCGTGCGGGGTCGACCCCGGTCGCAGGTAACATGGCGCCGTCCCGTGGCACCCCGCACCTCACTCTGGAGTCCTCGCGCGTGAGCACCCCCCGCCCGGCCGCCGTCATCGTCCTCGCCGCGGGTGAGGGCACCCGGATGAAGTCGTCGACACCCAAGGTGCTGCACCGCATCGGGGGGCTGACCCTCGTCGGCCACGCGATCCGGGCCGCCCGGGAGACGGGTGCCGACCACGTCGGCGTCGTTGTCCGGCACGAGCGCGACCGCGTCGTCGAGCAGTGCACGGCACTGGATGCCGGCCTCGTCATCGCCGACCAGGACGACGTCAAGGGAACCGGCCGCGCGGTCGAGTGCGGGCTCCTGGCGCTACCGTCCGACATCGAGGGCACCGTGCTCGTCACGTACGGGGACGTTCCGCTGCTCACGGGCGAGACCCTCGTCGAGCTCACCGTGGCGCACCTCGAGACGGGCAGCGCGGTCTCGGTCGTCACGGCCCACCTGTCCGACCCCACCGGGTACGGCCGCGTCGTGCGTGACGCCGAGGGCCGGGTCGAGCGGATCGTCGAGCACAAGGACGCCAGCGACGACGAGCGGTCGATCACCGAGATCAACTCGGGGATCTACGCCTTCGACGCCCAGGTGCTGCGCGACGCGCTGGCGCAGGTCGGCACGAACAACGCCCAGGGCGAGAAGTACCTCACCGACGTCATCTCCATCGCACGTGACGCCGGCCGGCCCGTGCGTGCGCACGTCATCGCCGACCGCCTGCAGACCGAGGGCGTCAACGACCGGGTCCAGCTCGCCGAGCTGGGCCGTGAGCTGAACCGCCGCGTCTGTGAGCGGCACATGCGTGCCGGGGTCACGATCGTCGACCCCGCCACCACGTGGATCGACGTCGACGTGAGCATCGGGCAGGACGCGACGATCCTGCCCGGCACGCAGCTGCTCGGGGCCACCAGCATCGGCGCCGAGGCGCAGGTCGGGCCGGAGGTCACGCTGACGGACACCGAGGTGGGCGAGGGTGCCAGCGTCACCCGGGCCGTCGCGGTCCTCGCGGTCATCGGCCCCGGAGCGACCGTCGGGCCCTACTCCTACCTGCGCCCCGGAACCCTTCTCGGCGCCCGGGGCAAGGTCGGCGGCTTCGTCGAGACCAAGAACGCCGATATCGGCGAGGGCGCCAAGGTGCCACACCTCACGTACGCCGGTGACGTGACCATCGGCGCGGGCGCCAACATCGGCGCCGGAACGATCTTCGCCAACTACGACGGGGTCGCCAAGCACCACTCGATCATCGGCAGCCACTCGTTCGTGGGGTCCAACTCGGTCGTCATCGGTCCCGTCGACGTGGCCGACGGAGCCTACGTCGCGGCGGGCTCCACCCTGACGCAGGACGTCGAGCCGGGCGAGATCGCCGTCGCCCGGGCGCGCCAGCGCAACGTCGGAGGCTGGGTCGGGCGGGCCCGGCGCGGCACGGCGACCGCAGCGGCAGCCGTGGCGGCCGAGGAGGCGGGCGAACGGCATCCGCCGCGCGATGCGACGACCACTGCGGAGGGTGACCGGCAGTGAGCAGCAACCGGCCGCCCTCGGCCAACATCCGCAAGCGCCCCAAGAAGCAGATGATGCTCTTCTCGGGGCGGGCCAACCCGGGGCTGGCCCAGGAGGTCGCGGCGCAGCTGGGCACCGAGCTCGTGCCGACCAGTGCCTACGACTTCGCCAACGGCGAGATCTACGTGCGGTTCGAGGAGTCGGTGCGGGGGTCGGACGCCTTCGTCATCCAGAGCCACACGAGCCCGATCAACGAGTGCATCATGGAGCACCTGCTCATGGTCGACGCGCTCAAGCGGGCCAGTGCCAAGCGGATCACCGTGGTCATGCCGTTCTACGGGTACGCCCGCCAGGACAAGAAGCACCGCGGTCGCGAGCCGATCAGCGCGCGCCTCATCGCCGACATGTTCAAGACCGCCGGCGCGGACCGCCTCATCTGCGTCGACCTGCACACCGACCAGATCCAGGGGTTCTTCGACGGCCCCGTCGACCACCTCATGGCCATCCCGATCCTCAGCGAGTACGTCGCGCGCAAGTACGGGGACCAGGACCTCGCGGTCGTGTCGCCGGATGCCGGCCGCATCAAGGTCGCGGAGCAGTGGTCCAAGCGGCTCGGGGGGGCGCCGCTGGCCTTCATCCACAAGACGCGCGACATCAACCGCCCCAACGAGATGGTCGCGAACCGCGTCGTCGGCCTCGTGCGCGACCGGGTGTGCGTGCTCGTCGACGACATGATCGACACCGGCGGCACGATCACGAAGGCTGCCGACGCGCTCATGGCCGACGGGGCAAAGGCCGTGATCATCGCCGCGACGCACGCCATCCTCAGCGAACCGGCGGTCGAGCGCCTGCGCGACTGCTCCGCGGTCGAGGTCATCGTCACCAACACGCTGCCGATCCCGCCCGAGAAGGAGATCGACGACATCACGGTGCTCTCGATCGCCCCGCTCATCAGCGCGGCCGTCAGGGAGGTCTTCGAGGACGGGTCCGTGACGAGCCTGTTCGGCGGCCGCGCCTGACCGTCCCCGGACCGACCAATGGGTCACCGGAGGGACGGTCTGGTCACGAGGTCGGCGGCTCGCCCGGCTGGAGTGACTTCCGGGCGCGGTAGGCCGCGACGTTGGCGCGGGTGCCGCACGTGCCGTCGCAGAACTTGCGCGACCGGTTCTTGCTGAGGTCGATGAGCAGGTCCTCGCAGTCCTCACCCGCACAGACCTTGAGGCGCTCGGTCTGCTCGGCGCGGATGACGTCGACGAGGGCCATCCCCACCTCCACGGCGATCCGCTCGGCGAGGGGCGCGTCATCACCGCGCGCATGGATGTGCCAGCCGAACTCCCCGTGCCGAACGAGCTGGGGCAGTGCGCGCCCGTCCGCCAGCAAGGTGTTGGTCGCCTCGACGAGCGGCTCCTCCGCCAGCCCCCAGATGTGGCGGATCCGCGGACGGAGCCGGCGCACGGCATCCACCTCGGCCTCGGTGCTCGGGCGTCGGCCCGTCCACTGCCAGCCGTCCATCCAGGCAAGGAGGGCAGGGAGGTCGGGCAGGTCCTCGCGGTCCTCACTCCCCAACGCCGGGCCGGTGTTGACCAGCGCCGCCGCGTGCATGAGGGTCATGTCCGTGTCATGGGTGAATATCATCTTGACTCCTGACATGCGCACGGGATAGCGTCATGGGTAACAGCATACTTTGCTCCTGACATCCCGTCGCGACCCGCGCCGGCAGGGCACGCTGCGGAACCGGAATCGAGGATGTCATGGTGGAGGCGATGCGGCGGCACGTCGGGCTGGGGCTGGTCGCGATGCTCGCCTCCTGCGCGGCGTTCGCCACCTCCGGACCGTTCGCGAAGGCCCTCATGACCGCGGACTGGAGCCCCGGCGCGGTCGTGCTGATCCGCATCGCCGGTGCGGCGCTGGTGCTCGCGCCGTTCACCCTGTGGAGCATGCGCGGGCGCTGGAGTGGTGCGCTGCGCCGCGAGATCCCCCGAGCGGCCTTCTACGGCACGCTCGCCGTGGCCGCCGCCCAGCTCGGCTACTTCCAGGCCGTCTCCCGGATGCCGGTCGGCGTGGCACTGCTCATCGAGTACCTCGGCATCATCCTCGTCGTCCTCTGGGTCTGGGCCCTCACCCGCCGGATGCCGCACCGCCTCACCGGCGTCGGCATCGTGCTCGCGCTGGCCGGCCTCGCGCTGGTGCTCGACGTCACCGGGCAGAGCACGCCCAGCCTCGTGGGAGTGCTCTGGGGCCTGCTCGCCGCCGTGGGCCTCGCCGGCCACTACGTGCTCGCGGGCCGCCCCACCTCGCTCCCGGCTGTCGCGTTCGCGGGCTTCGGCCTGACCTCGGGTGCCGTCGTGCTCGCCGCAGCAGGGGTCATCGGTGTGCTCCCGATGGAGGCCGGCAGCTCGACGGTCGTCATCGCCGGTGCGAGCGCCCCGGCGTGGGTGGCCTTTGCCGAGCTCGTCCTCGTCGCGGCCGCGCTCGCCTACGTCCTCGGCATCCTCGGCGCACGGCACCTGGGGTCGACGCTCGCCTCCTTCGTCGGGCTCACGGAGGTCATCTTCGCGGTGGCCTTCGCCTGGGTCCTGCTCGGCGAGCTCCCGGGCCTGATCCAGATGATCGGTGGTCTCGTGCTGCTGTCCGGCGTCGTCGCGGTGCGGCTCGGCGAGCGCGACGAGGCCCGGGCCGCAGCCCGCGGCGCGCACCTCGACGAGCCCGCCCGACCCGATTTCGAGGTTCACTCGCCCGTCGCCTAGACTCGTGGGGTTGCCTCGGCGAGGGACGTCGCACCGGCCATTGCTGTCCGGCAGACTGCGTGAGCGGTCGACGAATCCGTGATCGACGCTGGCGGACGCAGATCCGATGGATCCGCGGACGTGCGCGCGCCGATCGATCGGTGCCACGTCCCGCGTCGAGGACCGACCTCCGTTGTCCTCCCAACCTCCTCAAGGAGCCCCCGTGTCCGACCTCACCCTGAACGCCGAGTCCCGTACCCAGTTCGGCAAGGGCGCGGCCCGCAAGATCCGCCGCGACCACAAGATCCCCGCCGTCATGTACGGCCACGGCGCCGACCCCGTGCACATCACCCTGCCGGCGCACGAGACGATGCTGGCGCTGAAGACGAGCAACGCCCTGCTGACCATCGTCCTCGACGGCAAGGACCAGCTCGCCCTGGCCAAGGACGTGCAGCGCGACGCGATCAAGCCGGTCATCGAGCACATCGACCTCGTCGTCGTGCGCAAGGG
Organism: Ornithinibacter sp.; assembly: GCA_035458265.1. GTDB lineage: Bacteria > Actinomycetota > Actinomycetes > Actinomycetales > Dermatophilaceae > Fodinibacter. Next base: position 7,863 of record DATIAB010000018.1, read on the forward strand.
CGAGAAGGTCGTCGTCGACGTCCCCGTTCACGTCGAGGGCGACGCCGCTCCCGAGACCGTCGTCACGACCGACAGCAACAGCCTCCAGCTCGAGGTCGAGGCCACCCACATCCCCGAGAGCGTCACCGTCTCCGTCGAGGGCCTGACCGCTGGCACGCAGATCCTCGCGGGCCAGGTCGAGCTGCCCGCGGGCGCCACGCTCGTCACCGATGCCGAGACACTCGTGGTCAACGTCACCGCGCAGGTCTCCGAGGAGGCCCTCGAGGCCGAGCTCGCAGAGGCCGAGGCGGAGGCCGGCATCGAGCGCGAGGAGCCCGACGAGGACACCGCCGCAGCCGCCACCGAGGGTGGCGAGGGCGACAAGGCCTGAGCACCACCCGCACGTCCCCGCGGACTCAGGAGCACCCCGCCGACTCAGGGCCGTACCCGGCCGTGAGCGCGCGAACTGCTCCTGGGTCCGCGGTCGTCGGGGCCCGGACGCGGTCAGGGCGGGTCGAGGCGCAGCCGTGACTCCCGGCATACTGGGCCGATGACCGACAGCGGACCCTGGCTCGTCGTCGGGCTCGGCAACCCCGGCACGACGTA
>DATIAB010000019.1:0-10386 GCA_035458265.1 Ornithinibacter sp.
CGAGGTGGACTTCCACACCCACCTGCTCATCAGCTCGGGCGAGCTCGTCGCGGCGCGGACCGCGCTCGACGGGACCGGCCACGTGCCCCAGCTGACCCCGTGCCGCATCGACCTCGCCCTCGCCTTCGGCGACCTGTCGACGGCTCGACGTCTCCTCGACCGGTGGCGACCCACGGGGGACGACCGCCGCAGCGTGGTCCGGCGCCTGCTGCGCGCCTACCTGGTCCTCGACGCCGAGGGTGACCACAGACAGGCGGCGTCCGTCCTGAGCGAGGCGGTGGCCAGGGCCGAGGACGACCAGCTGCGCTGGCCCTTCCTGGAGGTGCCGGCCGCACTGCGCGCCCTGCGCAGGCGGGCTCCGCAACCATCGGTGTTCGCCCACGACGCCCTGTGGGGGCATGCCGTCAGCCTGCATCCGTTGCTCAGGGCACAGGCCGGCCTCGTCGAGCCGCTCACCGAGCGTGAGCTCGAGGTGCTCGCGCGACTCATGGGGCGGGCGAAGAACCAGGAGATCGCCGCGGAGCTGTACGTGAGCCTGAACACCCTGAAGACCCACCTGGCCAACATCTACCGCAAGCTCGGCGTCACCGAACGGAACCAGGCCGTCGCCCGTGCCACGGACCTCGGCCTGATCTGACCTGGCCCGGGAGCCGTCTTCGGCAGGCTCCCGGGCAGGTCTTCGCCCGCTACCCGCTAGAGCCCCGTCTCCGCCGCGAGGCGGCCCGAGCCGACAGCCTTCACCATGGCCTCGTAGTCGCGCTCGTTCTGGTCGGCGTAGACGGTGGAGAAGGCTGCGATCGCCCGGTCGAAGGCGTCGCCGGTGCCCAGGTAGGCCGCGATGGCGATGCGGTCCCCGGAGCGAGCGTGGGCGCGAGCCAGGGTCGCGCCACAGATGCGCGAGTACGCGGTCATGAGGTTCGGCGTCATGGTGTCGACGTCGGCCGAGCCCTTCCAGTCGCGCAGCTGGCGCAGGTAGAAGTCGCGGACCTGTCCGTCGAGCCCGGTGACGCGTTGCCAGCCGAGGAAGATGTCACTGGCCGCCTGCATCAGGCGTTGGCCGGCGACGACCCGTCGGCCGTGGTTGGGGTACTTGCTCTTGCCGACGAAACGCTCCAGCACCGACTCCTGCGCCTCCTTGGCCTGGAGGAAGAGCGGGTCCTGGCCGTCTCGACCGAGCAGCAGCAGGATCCACGCACGGGTGCCGACACTGCCGACGCCGACCACCTTTCGGGCCGCGTGGACGTACTCGAAGGACTCGAGGAGCTCGCGGCGGTCTGTCTCCAGAGTGCGTCGGTAGGACCTGATCAGGCCCCTCAGCTCCTCGTCGACGTCGTCACGGAGGGAACCCTCCGGGATGAGCTCCTCGATCGGGACGATCAGGGGGGCGTCGGACCTGATCCTGCGCTGGCCGTCGACCTCGTGGGTGAGCTTGGTGAACGCCTGCATGCTGTCCCGGGAGCGTGCCTTCGCCACGTTGGCCCTGGCCTTCGCCTGCTGCTTCTTGGTGGCGCTGGCCTTCATCTCCTCGAACAGTGCTCCGACCTCGACGTGCGCGTACCAGACGTCGAGGTTGCGGGCCTCGGCGAGCAGCTGCATCCGGGCTCGGTACTCCGCGACGCCGGCGGTGACGACGGCGCTCCGCTCCGCGGACGTGAACCCGCGGTCGCGGCCGGCGATCTCGAAGCTCGCGGCGAGCCGCTTGACGTCCCACTCCCACGGGCCCGGCGAGGTCTCGTCGAAGTCGTTGATGTCGAACATCAGCTGGCGCTCGGGTGAGGCGAAGACCCCGAAGTTCGACAGGTGGGCATCGCCGCAGATCTGGGCGTTCAGCCCGGAGCGGGGGGTGGCTGCAAGGTCGGACGCCATGATCAGCGCCGCGCCGCGGTAGAAGGTGAACGGCGAGACCATCATCCGTCCGTAGCGCACGGGCACCAGCTCGGGGACCCTGCTCGTGGCCTGTTCCTCGAGCAGGGTGACCGGGTCGGGACGGTGTGCCGCTGGTGCCCAGCGCCCGTGGCTGCTCCGGGGCGTCTCGTTCCGTGCGGCCCGGCCCCTGGCGGCACGCTCCTCCGGGGTCAGGTGGGCCACCCTCCTCGCGGGTGCCTGTCGGACCGGGGCAGCCGGTGCCGTCTCCCCTGTGGGCTCTGGTTCGCTGTTCACGAGACGTTCTCCGCGGTCCTGGTCATGGGTGTTCCTCTCCTGTCGGGCTCGAGCAGCCCGGGTGGTCGGGTGGGCCATGACCAGACTGGTGCGAAAGCCACGGGTGCACGTCATCCCCAGAGGGCGATCCTGCCCACGCGGTTGGCGACTGCCGTGAGCGGGACCAGAGCTTGGGGCAAACGGGGCCTGCGTCGACTCAGAACTCGGCGTGCACCTCAGCTGTGGGGAGACCGGCGTGCTTCCAGGCGGTCATCCCACCGGCCAGGTTGACCACGTCGGTGAACCCGAGGTCCATCAGGGTCGCCGCAGCCAGCGCGGCGCGGGTGCCGCTTCGGCAGACGACGATGACCCTGCCATCGGGGTCGAGGGCCGTGTTGTGGGCTGGCGATGCCGGGTCGGCCTGGAACTCGAGGATGCCGCGCGGCACCTTGACGGCGCCCTCGATGTGCTCCTCCCACTCGATCGGCTCACGCACGTCGAGGACGACCGCGTCGCCGCGGACGACCTCCTCCCACGCATCCTGTGGGGTCACGGTGGCCACGCGGGCGGTGGCCGCGCCGACCATCTGTACGGCTGTCATGCTCATGTCGGTCTCTGCTCCGTTCCCGGCTCAGCCGAGCCGCGTGCCGTGGACGTCGAGCGTGCCGCCGGCGGGGAGCTTGCTCCAGCTGCGGCGGGCCCACTCCTCCTGCAGCACCTCCTCGGCTGCCTGCTCCAGGAACTCCGGGCGGGCCCACTCGTCGACGTCGAAGTCGTTCTCGATGTAGCCGTGGCTGACCATGAAGTCCTTGCCGATGGTGACGCACTCCAGGTTCTGCGCGCTCAGGCTCGGCACCATGTCGACGTCCTTGATGCCCTGGTAGGTGTCCTCGGCGTCGCGGTAGAACGTCTGCCGGTTCAGGATGTGGGCAGCGGCGCGCTTGTTGTCGTTGGCCCACCGGCCGACCTTGACCATCGCCTTCATGTACGCCACCACCAGCTCGGGGTGCTCGTTCGCCATGACGTCGGTGCAGGTGATGACGGCAGGGGTGTTGGCGACCTGGATGGTCCAGTCGGGGTACGTCGACAGGTCCTCGATCATCTTGATCCGGCCGGTGGCCTCCTGCAGATGCTGGAAGACCTTGCTCTGGGTGTAGATCGCGTCCACGGTGCCGCCCAGCAGGGCCGTCTCGAGCGGGCGGAAGGCCAGGTCGTGCTTGTGGTCACGGCGCATCCACAGCTCGGAGGGGTTGTTCATCGGGGGGACGAGCATCTCGGGCTTGTCGTACCAGTCGTCGGGGTAGGGGAACTCGACGAGCTCGACGTCCTCCATGGTCATGCCGTTGATCTTCAGCATCGTCTCGATACCCATGTGCTCCTGGATGCGCCACCAGTCGTTCTTGATGGTGTTCAGGCTCTTGCTGATGCCGATCTTCCTGCCCTTGAGGTCCGCCATCCGGAAGAGCGGGTCCCGCGCGCGCACGGCCATGCAGCCGCCCTCGTAGACCCAGGTGGCCCCGAGCAGCACGGTGCGGCGGATGTCGGCGTTGACGTGGATCGGCGGGTACAGGCCGCCCATCCGGATGAGGTTGTCGAGGTTGTGGATGTAGTGGGGGTACCAGTTGTTCTCGGGCGCGTGGCGGAAGTACGCGTACTCGACGCCGATCTTCTTGAACTCCTCACGGCACCACCCCAGCTCCTGGTCGACGTTGTTCGCGGACACCATGGGGCAGTTGGTGAACCAGACCTCCTTCCAGTCCAACGGGACGGTGGTCGACTGGCGCTCCGGTGCCGCGGTGCTGGTCATGGCGGGGTTTCCTTCCTCTCGGGCTCGACCGGCCCGGGTGGTCGGGTGGCCCATGACCAGCCTCGTGAGGGCGCGAGAGGCGCACGTCATACCCGGAGTGTGACCTTTTGCCGCCGGAGGTCGCCCGTCAGAGCAGTCCGAGCCGGGCCGACTCACGCACGGCGGCCCGGCGGTTGGGCACGTCGAGCTTGCGGAGGACGTGGGTGACGTGGGTCTTCACGGTGTTCACCGAGATGAACTCCGCCTCGGCGATCTCCGCGTACGACATGTCAGTTGCCAGGTAGCGCAGGATCGTTCTCTCGCGCCGGGTGAGGGTCTGTCCCCAGCCGGTCGCCACGGGTGAGGATGCCGTGAGTCGCTCGATCACCGTGCCCACCAGCACCCCGTGCCGGGTCCCGGTGCGCAGGTGCTCCGTCAGCAGAGGACCCAGCGCGCCTCCGACCAGTCGGAACGGCTCGAACAGGCCGAAGGTCGCCGCGATCCCGAGGGCACGTTCGAGCGCGAGGTGGGCCTCCGACCGCTCACCGGTGCCCACCAGTGCCTGCGCGCGCACGGCCTCGACCACACCGGCGACGTGCGGGAACATGCGGTCGGCCGGAACCGTCGCCAGGACCTCGAGGGCCCGCTGCGGCGCACCGGCCCGCAGCAGGATGCTCGCTCGAAAACACGTGGCGAGGTGGAACTGCGGCCCCTCGGCCGGCTGCTCGACGAGTTGACGCGCCTCGTCGAGCGACCCCCGGTCGGCCAGGACCATCGCGTCGATCGCCGTGCGCAAAGAGGGCCACCATGGCGGCATCCGGCCGTGCGCGGCGAGCTCATGGGCCCGGGTGCAGGCACGCTCGGCACCCTCCACGTCACCGGCGCTCAGGCACGCCTGCGCCTGCACGGTGGTGACCAGGCCCTGCATCCCCCAGTCATGGGGGAGCAGGGTCGCGGCGCACCGGGTGAGCAGGGCCACGGCCCGGCCCGGGTCGCCCTTCCACAGGGCCAGCCAGCCGAGGTAGCCGGAGGCCATCGCGGTGCCCGGCAGGTCACTCCACCCCTTCGAGTTCGCCTCGGCCACCACGTGCTCGGCCAGCACTCGGGTGTCCTCCAGACGGCCGGTCGCGATCGAGGGGATGCAGATCTCGGCCTGCGCCATGAGGCGCAGGGCGACGTACCCGGAGTCGTTGGCGGTGGACTGGGCCTCGTGCAGCAGGCGGACCGCCTGGAGTGGGTGGTCCAGCAGCCGGGCCTCGCTCATGCCCACATACAGCTTGACGAGAGCGAGCGTGGCGCGGTCCGGGGGCACCTCGCTCGACTCGGACTCGTCGAGGAGCCGGTGACCTCGCTCCAGCGACCCCGCCAGGGCCGCCCGGTCCCGAACCACGAAGAGCTCGACCACGGTGGCCCGCATCTCGAACTGTGCCCGGGCCGGGCCAGCCAGCCGGTCGGAGACGCCTCGAGCAGCCCCGAGCTCCACCCGGGCCACGTCGATGGCACCCTGCTCGGCCGCGACGAACGCCATGGCCAGGTGCAGCTCAGCCGCCTGGCTCACCCCGTCGGGAACCGCTGCAGCGATCCGTCGCGCCGTCTCACCCCGACCGGCCAGGACGAGTTCCAACCACGCGGCGGCCGCGATCTCGCCCGCCAGCTCGTCGTCGCGAGCAGCCAGGGCGTGCGTCACCGCGACGTCGGGGTCGACATCGCGCCACCACGACGCGGCCCGCCGCTCCAGCTCCCGCCCAGACCCCGGCTCGGCCAGCCTGCGGTCGCGCAGCTGCGCGGCGAACAGGGCGTGCCAGCGGAACCACGGCTCGCCGTCCGTCGCGGCCTCCCGCACGAGGAAGAGCCCCTGCTCGACGCAGCGCTCGAGCAGCTGGGCCGAGTCCGAAGCTCCGCGCACCGCATCCAGCAGGGACGCGCAGACCCGCTCGTCGACGGTGGCCTCCATGACGAAGGCGCGCACCTCGCCGTCGAGCCCGCTGAGGACCTCGGTGGTGAGGTACTCGGACAGCGCCCCGTCGTGCCGCAGCTGGTTCAGGTCGGTGCGGACGCCGGAACGAACGGCCAGGACCGCGAGGCGGGTTGCCGCCGGCCAGCCCTGGCACAGGGCGTGCAGCTCGGCCACGGCATCCGGTCCGAGCCCCAGCCCCCAGGCCCCGACGGCGACAGCGGTCTCCTCGCGCGTGAAGGCGAGGTCGGTGTGCTCGACGAGCTCCAGGCGGCCCTCCAGGCGGAGCCGCTGCAGGCGCAGGTGCGGCATCGACCGTGCCGCCAGCACGACCCGGGTGGAGGGAGGGGCCCATGCGATGAAGTGGTCGACCAGCTCGAGCGCTCGCGGTGCCGCGGCGAGGTGCTGGACGTCGTCGAGCACCAGGGTCAGCACCTGGCCCTCGTCGACGAGCGTCTGGTGCAGCTCGTCGACGAAGGCGAGACGGTCAGCGAACAGCGGCGGGTCCTCGAGGCGCTCGAGTGAGTCTCCGAGGCTGCCGGACCACGGCGTGCGCAACGCCGTCAGCAGGTCTGCTGCCAGGCGCCCCGGGTCCTGGTCCGACGGGTCGAGGGTCAGCCAGGCGACCACCCCGTCGGGCGGGGCCTCGGCCAGCCACGAGGAGAGCAGCAGCGACTTGCCGTAGCCCGCCGCTCCGACGACGACCACCGTCGAGCGGGCGGTCAGGCGGTCGAAGAGCCTGTGGCGACTGATCACCTGTCCGGTCACCGGAGGAGGGGCGAAGCGGCCGCCGGGAGGGCGGTGCACAGCGGTCTTCCTCCGTCCGGGTCGGTGCGCCTCCCATCGCGGGCGCACGCTGGGAAACAGTCGACCAGACGGGAGGCCCCGGTGCGAAGGAATCGCGACACTGCAGCCCCCGGTCGCGACAATCACTCCACAGGGGCGAGGCGGACGTGGGGCGCGCTCCGGTAGACAGAGGTGCAACGGGACTCTCGCACGCACCGGGCATCGGGGTCCCACGAAAGGACGGGTCCCATGTCCCAGAGCCCACGAGTCGACTCGCGGGGGATGCCCCTGCACCCCTCCAACACCCACCGGCGCGTGGCGTCCACGTCGTTCGCCTCCGTGCTCCTCATCGTCGTCGGGTTCTTCCACGGCATCCAAGGGGTCGCGGCGCTGCTGAGCGACGACGGCTTCACCACGGCCAGGGGGTACTTCCTCGGGGAGGACGGCTCGTCGTGGGGATGGGCGCACCTGGCGCTGGGCGTCCTCGCTCTCGCCGCCGGAGTCGCCCTGCGAACACGTGCCCCCTGGGCGCGCGGTGCGGCGGTGATCGTCGCCACCTTGAGCATGTTCGGCAACTTCCTGTGGATGCCGTACAGCCCGGTCGCGGCGTGCGTGCTCCTCGCGCTCGACTTCTTCGTCATGTGGGCCGCGTTCGCGGACATGGACCGCACCGCGGGGTGAGAGCCCTAGGAGCTCTCGGCTCAGCCTGCGGAGCTGGTGACCTCGGCGCCACGCTCCGGGTCGCGCAGCGCCCAGCCGATGAGGACGAGGAGGATGCCGAGCACGGTCGCCAGCGCCGCGACGCCGAACGCGACGACCGAGGTGAACAGCGAGGACCTCAGGAACGACGCCTGCATCGCGGTCTCGCGGGCCGGGTCGTCGCGTTCGAGCTCCGCGTAGGTCTTGCCCCCGGTCGCCTCGAGGGCGTGCTGGTTGATGACCTGGGCCTGCGAGTACGCGGCGAACGGGCCGGTGACATCGCTGCCGCCAAGGAACTCGGCGTCCTCGGAGACCGTGATGTTCTCCGCCGCGAGCTGGTCCGCGACGACGAACCACGTGACGACTCCCGCCACGGCGAAGATCACCCCCGCCACGATGACCACCAGTCCCACCGTTCCCGCTCTGCCCGACGTGCGTGCCATGACCTCGCCCTTCCAGTGCCGGATGCCGTTCCGTCGAGTCTGGCGGGGCGCTCCCCCTGGGGGTTCACCCGGACGGGGTGAACGGACCGGTCCGCGCCCGGTGCCGGCGGATGAGGACGAAGATGATCGCGACGGCGAACGTGCTGACCAGCGTCGCCAGTACGAGCGCTGTGATCGGGTTGTCTCCCAGCGCGGTTCCGAGGACGTAGGCGGTGAGGCAGGTGACCACCGACCACGTGGTTCCCCCTACTGCTGACCAGAGGAGGAAGCGCCCGTAGGGGTATCGCGCGAGACCGCAGGAGGCGTTGACCACGAAGCGCAGACCAGGCACGTAGCGGCCGACGACGAGCAGGACGGGGGCGCTCGACCCGATGAGGTCCATGGCCTCCGCGACCTTGTCGTTGCGCATCGCCGTGTCGAGCTGCGACTGGAAACGACGGCGGCTCAGCCGGGCCAGCCAGTACAGCGCCGAGTCCCCCGTCACCGCGCCCACCGCTCCGGCGAGGATGATCAGGCGCAGGTCGAGCAGGCCCTCGACCGCCAGAGCGGATGCCGTGATGAGCGTGGTCTCGGCCGGGAAGAGCGCGCACACCCCGTCGGCGAACACCAGCAGCGCGCAGAGCACGTAGGCCCAGGTCGCGGTGAGGTCCTCGGACAGGTCCAGCTGGCCCACGGCGAGCACCAGGTCGCGCACCACGGCGCCGAGCACCAACAGGCCGACCGCGACGAGGACCCACAGCCAGGGACGACGCGGGCCGAGGAGGCGGGGGGCGTCGGGTGACGGCGAGGCCACGGCATCCGCCCCCGGGTCTGCGGATGTCACGGGGCTGCTGGGTCGGTCCGTCCCCGAGCGGGGGCGACGACCGCCTGCGGACTCGGGGCGGACGGCATCCCCCGGCGGCGACGACGAACGACCTTGCCCAGCTCGATGGTGAGCGGCAGCAGCGCGGCCAGCCCGACGCAGGTGAGCCACTGCCCGCCCGTGAGCGGGACGGTGAGCAGCGCGGCCTGCAGCGACGGGAGCTGGGTCGCGAGGAAGACCATCGCGACGGGGACCAGCCCGATCGCCAGCGCCTTGACGACCGGCGCGGTCAGACCGCTCGTGGGGTCGCGCCGGTTGGTGAGGGCGTTGAAGACGGTGCCGAGACCCATGACGGCGAAGGTCATCGTCATCGCCGCGCTGGCGGTGTCCGTGCTGGGCTCGTCGGGGCCGGCGACCAGCGGGACGAACGCCGCGACGAACAACACCGCGGCGTAGACGACCCACGCGACCACGGCCGGCCGGTTGGTGATCGGGACCCCGGGGTCACGGGGCGGGCGGTGCATGACGTCGGGGTCGCCGGGGTCGACCGCGATGATGACGACCCCGCTCGCCGTGGCGAAGAAGAGGAGGAACAGCACCATCGTGGGTGTCATGGCGACGCCCTCGTTGACGTTGAGGATCGTCGCTGCGAGGAAGAGCATGACCAGGGAGAGCAGCTGGGTCATCTGGTACCGGACGTACGACACGACCTTGTCGTAGATCCGGCGACCGATCTCCACGGCGTGCACCAGAGTGCCGAAGTTGTCGTCGGTGAGCACCATCCGCGCCGCCTGCTTGGTCACCTCGCTGCCGCTGCCCATCGCGACGCCGATGTCGGCCTGCTTGAGGGCCGCCGCGTCGTTGACCGCGTCACCGGTCATCGCCACGATGAGCCCCTCCTCCTGCATGGCCCGGGCCAGGCGCAGCTTGTCCTCGGGGGTGACCCGGCCGAAGACGTGCAGCCGCGGAAGGGCCTCTTTGAGCTCGGCGTCGCTGAGGGCCTGCAGCTCGGCGCCGCTGATGGCACCGGGGCCCAGGCCCAGCTCCTCACCGATGGCCTGGGCGGTCACGGCGTGGTCCCCGGTGATCATCCGCACGTCGATCCCCGCGGTGAGGGCCGTGGTGACCGCGTCCCTCGCTTCCGCGCGCAGCGGGTCGATGATCCCCGCGAGCCCGACGAACGACAGGTCGTGGGTCAGGGACATCGGGTCGTCGGCCATGGTGGCGAGCTCGTCGTCAGCCACCAGCCGCGCGGCGAAGGCGAGCACCCGTAGCCCCTTCTGGCCCATCCGTACGTTGGCGGCGCTGATGCCGTCGTGTGCCTCGTCGATGGGCACCTGCGACCCGCTGAGCGGGCCACCCGCCTGGCTGCAGCGCGCCAGGACGACATCGGGGGCACCCTTGACCAGCTCTATGACGTGCTCGGCCCCGTCGACCATCACGCGGTGGAACGTCGCCATGAACTTGTAGTCGGAGTCGAACGGCACCTCGGACAGCCGCGGGTAGGTGCGCCGGGTCTCCTCCGCGTCGACCCCGAGCTTCGCCGCGAGCACCACCAGGGCGGCCTCCGTGGGATCGCCGATCACCGAGCCGTCGTCGCCCACCACGGCGTCGCTGGCCAGGACGAGTCCGAGCGCGAGCCGGGTGAAGTCGGGTGTGGGTGTGCCGGCGACCGACCGGATCGCGCCCGTCTTGCGGTACCCCTCGCCGTCGACGGTGAACCACGACCCACCGGCGTAGAGGGTGGAGACCATCATCTCGTTGAGCGTCAGCGTGC
>DATIAB010000020.1:0-2331 GCA_035458265.1 Ornithinibacter sp.
CCTGGGGCAGGACGAGCGAGGCTGCGACCAGGGCTGCCACGAGCCAGAACTGGTTGTAGAACCCCTGCTTGTTGACGAGGTTGGCGACGGCCAGGACGAGGGCCAGCCAGCGCAGTACCTCGGCGACGTCCGGCTGGCGCCGCCACACGGCATACACGGCGACGGCGACGATGCCGACCATCGCGGCGCCCGTCACCGCGAACGGAAGGGTGACGCCGTGCTCGTTGAGGGCGTAGAGGTACCACGTGTTCGCGAACCTGATGGGGTGGAAGTTCAGCAGGGTGATGACGGTGTCGTCCACGAACGCGCCCGCGTCGGCGATGACCCACGGAAGCATGAGCAGCCCGGCCAGACCACCGGTTGCGAGGGTGCGCGAGACCCCGAACGGCCGCCAGACGAGCAGCACCGGCGCCAGCAGCGCGAGGTGCTGCTTGCTCGCACACGCCAGCGCGAGGGGGATGATCGCCCACCACGCGTGGCCGCGCCGCACGAGCACCGCCCACCACACGATCGCGGCCGCGAGCACCGGCTCGGTCCAGGCCTGGTCGACCTGGGTCAGCGCGCCCGGTGCGAGCACGAGGACCGCGGTGACCGCGGCCGCCCGCTCGACGCGACCTGCGGCCAGCGCCCACAGCCCGGCGTAGAGCACCAGCGACCAGAACAGCACGGCCCAACGCACGTCCCCGGCGAACCAGCGTCCGGGGGCGGTGAGCACCGACATCCAGGGCAGGTAGGGAAAGAAGTCCTGGACGCCGGGGGAGTCGGTCCACTGCTGGGTGTAGAGATTCTCACCACGCCGCAGCGCGTCGGCGCCCTGCTGGAGCACGACCCAGACGTCGATCTTCGGGGCGCGGTCGCCGATGATGGCGACGGCAGCCAGGCTCGTGTGGGTGAGCACGGCCAGGCCGTATGCCGTGGCGGCGGCCACGCGCCCGGGTCGGGTGAGGAGGGCGGCGCAGCCCAGGCCCCCGATCGTGAGGACCGCCAGCGCCGAGACCAGCCAGCCACCCCGTACGTAGCTGAACAAGGGGACCGTGAGGGTGATGACCACGGACACGACGAGCACCGACGGTGCGAGCCACCGTGGCACGTCGACGACGAGACGCCGCGCCAGCCACCACGCCAGCAGCGCGGCGCACCCGGAGAGGGTGAGGACGATCGGCACCCGGAAGCGCACGACGCTCCACTGCAGGACCCCGAACCACGCGAGCCACGCCGTCCCGAGGACGATCGCCGGCAGTGGCAGGGCGCGCGGCGGCCGCCCCCCCGGACGTCCCTGCTCGCCCTGCTCGGGGTCAGCCACCGTAGAGCGCGTCGACCTCGTCCTCGAAGTCGCGCATGACGACGTTGCGCTTGAGCTTCAGGGACGGCGTCAGGTGACCTGACTCCTGCGTGAAGTCGCTCTCGAGGATGGCGAACTTGCGGATCGACTCGGCCTTGGAGACCGCGGTGTTCGCGTCATCGACGGCCCGCTGCACCTCGGCCAGGACGGTCTCGTGCGTCCGGGCTGCCGCGAACGACACGCCGTCGAGGCCGTGGTTGGCGGCCCACCCGGGGTACATGTCGGCATCGAGGGTCACGAGCGCGGCGATGTAGGGCTTGCCGTCGCCGACGACGACGCACTGGCTGATGAGCGGGTGCGCCCGCAAGCCGTCCTCGAGGACCGCGGGGGCGACGTTCTTGCCGCCGGCGGTGACGAGGATCTCCTTCTTGCGGCCGGTGATCCGCAGGAAACCGTCCGGGTCGAGGTCGCCGATGTCGCCCGTGTGGAACCAGCCCTCGCGCATCGCCTCCTCCGTGGCGGCATTGTTGTCGTGGTAGCCACGGAAGATGTTGATGCCCCGCAGCCAGATCTCGCCGTCGTCGGCGATCTTCACGTCGACGCCAGGCAGGGGCAGCCCGACGGAGCCGATGCGCATGGCCGAGGGCCGGTTGACGGTGGCAGGAGCAGTGGTCTCGGTGAGGCCGTACCCCTCGAGGATCGTGACGCCGATGCCCCGGAAGAAGTGGCCGAGCCGCGTGCCGAGCGGCGCACCGCCCGACACGGCGAACTGGATCCTGCCGCCCATCGCCTCGCGCAGCTTCGCGTAGACGAGCTTGTCGAACACGGCATGCCGAACGCGCAGCCCGAGTGGCACGCCGCCGGAGTCCTGGGCCTGAGACCACGCGATGGCCGCAGCGGTCGCGCCGGCGAAGATCTTGCCCTTGCCACCGGCCTCGGCCTTGGCCTCGGCCGAGTTGTAGATCTTCTCGAAGACGCGCGGGACGGCCAGCACGAAGGTCGGCTGGAACGACGAGAAGTCGTCGAGCAGGCCCTTGAGGTCGGAGGAG
>DATIAB010000021.1:0-9820 GCA_035458265.1 Ornithinibacter sp.
TGGCGGGAGGAGGCGCGGCTGGAGCGGACAGGTCGGCCCTGCCCCCAGCGGGGTGGGTCACCTTGTTGACTTTCCCTGTTTTCCCGCGACCTGACCGAGTGGAGGAGGACACTTTTTTTCTCAAGCTCAGGTGAGGCGGGACCACAAATGCTCGAATCAGACACCAGCACGGTCGCCAGCACGGCTTATACCCCCGACGACAACGCGGGGCAGAGCACGGGCCACGAACTGCCCGAATGTGACGTCATCATGAAGGGCGGGATCAGTTCCGGGATCGTGTATCCGCGAGCGGTGGTTCACCTGTCCCGTCGGTACCGGTTTCGTCGGGTCGGGGGCACTTCTGCCGGGGCCATCGCCGCGGTGGCAGCAGCCGCAGCGGAATACGGGAGAGAAGCCAACGGCTTCGCCAAGCTGAACGAACTGCCCGACGAACTGGGTCGGGACATGAAGCACCTGTTCCAGCCGACGCCGGCGACCCGTTCCGTGTTTCACCTGGCGCTGGCCTGGCTCGAGCCGAAGTGGGGCCTGCCCACCAAGGTGCTCGTCACCATAGGCCGACTGGCGGCAGCGGCACCTGTGCTGTTCACCATCGTGCTGTTGATCCTGTTGGCTCTCGGCAGTTTCCTCGCCCTGGCGCCGGCAGAACTTCCGGACGACTTCGTCCACTGGGCGATGTTCGTCGTCGGGGCGGCGACCTGGGCGCTCATCTCGCTCGTGATCGCGCTGGGCGCATCGGGCGGCTGGATGGCCTTCCGAACGCTGAAGACCCTCCCCGAACAGGGGTTCGGGATCTGCGACGGGCACACCCGGGACAAGGGCGCGACCGTACCACCGCTGACCGACTGGATGCACGAGCAGTTCCAGGACCTCGCAGGCCGTGGGGCAGACGCGCCGCCCCTGACATTTGGCGACCTGTGGGGCGAGCGGGCGGTGGCCGCTTTTGAGGAGTTGTACGGAAAGGACGGCGTGCTGCCGAGACAGTGGCGGGAGGCGGCGGCTCTACGTCGCATCGACCTGGAGGTGATGACCACCAACGTCACGCTGGGACGACCGTACCTCTTTCCCTTCCGCGAGCGGATCTTCTACTTCTGCGCCGAGGAACTGAGGCGCTACTTCCCGGATGTTGTCGCCACGCACCTCATCGAGAAGTCCGTGGAGGCGGAGGACCAGACGCGCAACGACGAGAACGGTCAGCCGGTCGTGATCGCCATGAAGTGCCCCTGCCACCACCAGCAGGTGCGCTCCCTCCCCAAGCCGCAGGACATGCCCGTGCTGCTCGCGGCCCGGATCAGCCTCAGCTTCCCGATCCTGCTCAGCGCGCTCCCGTTGTTCTGTGTCGACTGGGCGCGAGGCCCGGGCAAGCAGGGGCTGATCCAGGTGTGGTTCTCCGACGGCGGCATCTCCAGCAACTTCCCCATGCACCTGTTCGACTCGCCGCTGCCCAGCCGACCCACCTTCGGGTTCAACCTCGGCCCGGCGCACCCGGACTACCCGGACCTCGTCTGGGCGCCCCGGGAGCAAGGCCGCTCCGGCAGCCTGCCTCGGAGCCAGGAAATCACCTCCGTCCCGAACTTCCTGCGCGCAGTCCTCGGCACGATGCAGAACTGGAGCGACAACACCCGGATCACCATGCCCGGCTTTCGCGACCGCGTCGCCATCATCCGACAGAAGAGCGGCGAGGGCGGGCTCAACCTCGCCATGCCGCCAGAGGTCATCAAGGCGCTCGCCGACCGCGGGGCCGACGCTGCTGCGCTCTTCGACGACTTCGACCTCGACCTGCACAAGTGGGTGCGGTATCGCGTGTCCATGGCCGCGACCGACGAGATGCTCGCCACGCTCTCCACCGCGTACGACGGCGGATTCGGCGAATACCTCACGACATACCGGCCCGTGACGACGCGCTTCAGGCCCGCGGCGAAGGATGAGGAGGCGACCGACGCGGTCATCTCCGCTGCCCGGTCTCTGGCGGCGAAGAAGCACCCCCATACCGGAGGAACCGTCCCACGTCCGGTTCCCGACCTGCGTGTGACGCCGAGACTCTGATGAACGGCTGGTGCCTCGGTGCGGGAGGAGTGTTCGCGGCGACCACCGTGGTGTCGGCTGTGATGATGATCGGCCCGATCCGCACGATGAAGCGGGCGAGCGGGGTCGGCATCGTGCCGTTCGAGCTCGCCGGCACCAACCAGGGCGCCCGCCAGATCCTGGCCGGGTGGGGCGACGACGGCGTCGCCGCCGCGAGGCGCAGTCTCCACCTGGACTTCCCCCTCCTCATCGGCTACGCCGGACTGGGTGCGGTGCTGGCAGCATGCAGTGCCGAGCCGGTCGGCGATGCCGGCTGGGCATGGATGACCCCGGTCACGTGGGGAGCGGCGGTTGGCGCCGTGCTGGCAGGGGTGCTGGATGCCGTCGAGAACCTCGCCCTCCTGCGCGTCATCTCGGCTTCGCCTGACCTCGGCGCCGACCTCGGCCCGGATGCGCGGGTGGCCCGGCAGGCGGCCCTGGCGAAGTTCGGTCTGCTGCTGCTCACGTTCGGCTGGCTGCTCCTCGTCGTGTTGCCCGTCCTGGTTCTGAGCTGGCGGGAGGTCTGGTGATTCGCCGAGTGCGCCCTGCGACGGTGCCGCCGACTCTGAATGAACGGCGGGAGTCCGCACTCGGTGAGCTGCGCCGGTACGACACCCTCAGCGCGGCGATGATGACCCAGCGTGGCTGGCCGATCGCGACGTCCCCCATAGTCATTCTTGTTCGCGACCGCACCCACCCAGCAGAGCTGGATTGCGTCGCCGAGCGGGCAGATGAGGCTGGCGGTCACCGCCGAACACGCACTTCGCGCTTCCCTCGGACCAGTGATGCTGGAGGAGGTGCACGGCATGCGCAGCTCCTGTTCGACGGTCAAGAGGCCGCTCCGACGTGCCTGCGTCTGATCCATCGCGTGGGATCAGGTCAAGGGCGCTCACCCGCAGTCAGGCAACCCGCCCGGCAGGTGCGATCGGCAAGGTAGGTCAGGTCCTGGGCGCGCATCCCCGGCCAGCCGTGGACGGCGCTCGCCCACTCGGTCGGCACCGCGGATGCTCCGTAGCGTGCACCCAACAACCCGCCCGCGATGGCTGCGACGGTGTCGGTGTCGTCCCCGGCATGCACGGCTGCGGTCAGGGCGCGCCGCACGTGCAGCGGTGATCCGTCGCCGAGGTCGGTCGAGGTGATCGCGGCCCACGCTGCCTGCAGCGCAGTCACGGTGAACCCGTTCGGCACGAACCGTGCCGGGTCGGCGCCCGTCGCGTCGGCGACCCACGCTCCCCACTGGTCGCGGCGCTCGCTGTCGATGAGGACGAGCCCGGCGGCGACGTCGAGGTGACCGGAGAGCACGGCGCGGCGCACGGCATCCGACCAGAGCACGCACGAGTCGAGCGCGAGGGGGTCGGCGTGGGTGAGCGCGGCGACGGCCCGTGCGGACGCGGCGGTGTGCGCGCGGTCGTGCAGGCGGGTCAGCCCGACGATGCTCGTGCGCATGAGGGCGCCGTTGCCGGCGCTGTGCGCGTTGGATGCCGCGTGGTCACGCGCCGCGGTCGTCAAGCGTGAGCCGGCCGGCCCGGTCGCGCGTGCGGCTGCCTCAAGGACGGCGCGGGTCTGGGTGCCGACGTCCGAGGCGCCCCCGGTGAGCCAACCCTCGAACGCGGCGGCGACGGCATCCAGTGCGGTGGTGGAGGTGAGGTCGGCCCCGGTGGCGGCGACGCGGGCGATGCAGATCGCCATCTGGGTGTCGTCGCTCCACTCGCCGGGGGCGAGGTCGCCCAGGCCGCCGCCGATCATCTCGGGCTCGCCTGGTGGAGGAGCGGCGAACTCGTAGGGCACGCCGATGGCGTCGCCGACCGCCTGGGTGAGCAGGACGCCGGCGGCTCGGTCGGCCTGGGCTGGGGTGAGGTGCATCGGCGCCTCCGGCACAGTCGTGGTCAACAAGACGCAAAATAGTGGGGCGGAGAAAGTGTCAACTGACACGGAATCTGCCACCGGGCAGTTCAGTCCGTCCACCTCAACAAACGCTGAGGTGCCCCGGATGACCAAATCAATACTTTGCTGAGGTGGGCCTTGACGGCCGCCCGGCCGGGGGCGAGAGTCATGTGACCGCAGTCACAGTGCTGTCACCGTGGTTCCCTTGGGAGGTCGCACATGCAGGTCCCCGCACCCTTTGAGTACGAGCGCGCAACCAGCGTGGAACACGCCATCGGACTGCTCGAACGCCTCGGCCCCGAGGCCCGGCTGATCGCCGGTGGCCACAGCCTGCTGCCGATGATGAAGCTCCGGCTGGCGAACCTCGAGTACGTCATCGACATCAACGACCTCCACGACCAGCTGGGCTACGTGCGGGTGGGGGTGGACGAGGTGCGCATCGGGGCGATGACGCGCCACCGCGAGCTCTTGGAGTCACCCGAGCTCGCTGCCCTCCTCCCGATCTTCGCCGACGCGGAGGCAGTCATCGCCGACCCCGTGGTCCGCAACCGCGGCACGATCGGCGGGTCGCTCTGCCAGGCGGACCCGTCGGAGGACCTGACCGCCGTGTGCACCGCTCTCGACGCCCGATGTGTGATCCGCAACGCCGCGGGCGAACGCATCGTGACGATGGAGGAGTTCCACCGGGGCCCCTACGAGACCGCCGTCGAACACGACGAGATGCTGACCGAGGTGCGGATCCCGGTGCGGCCCAACGGCTCCAGCGCGTACGCCAAGGTCGAGCGGCGGGCTGGAGACTGGGCGGTGACGTCCGCCGGGGCCGCGGTCTGGATGGACGGCGACGTCATCTCCGATGCCCGGGTCGGGCTCGCAGCAGTCGGTCCCAACACCACGGGGATGCCTGCCATCTCCGAGCTGCTGAGGGGCCAGGCTCCCTCCGACGAGCTCTATGCACGGGCGGGGGCGCTCGCGGCCGAGGGCTGCTCGCCGTCCACCGACAACCGTGGGACCGCCGACTACAAGCGGCACCTCGCCGACGAGCTCACCCGCCGCACGCTGCGCACGGCCGTCGAACGCATCCGAGCGGGAATCGCCGGCGACCAGGCGCGCCCCGAGCGCGGCGACGGAAGGGACGGCTGACATGCAGGTCACGATGAGCGTCAACGGGGAGACCATCACCCGCGAGATCGAGGGACGGATGCTGCTCGTCCACTTCCTGCGCGACGAGCTCGGCCTCACGGGCACTCACTGGGGCTGCGACACCAGCAACTGCGGTGTGTGTGTCGCCTGGCTGGACGGGGAGCCGGTCAAGACCTGCACCGTCCTGGCGGCGATGGCCGGCGGCCACGAGGTCCGCACGGTGGAGGGCCTCGAGACCGACGGGGTGCTCGACCCGGTGCAGGAGGGCTTCATGCGCTGCCACGGTCTCCAGTGCGGGTTCTGCACCCCGGGGATGTTGATGACCTCCCGGGCGCTGCTCGACCGCGACCCGGACCCGAGCGAGGACACGATCCGCGAGGCGATCTCCGGTCAGATCTGCCGGTGCACCGGCTACACCACGATCGTCCGCTCGGTGCAGTGGGCGGCCGAACACGAGCGAGCGGCGCGCGAGAGCGCCGCGAACCAGCACGAGAGCGCCGCGACCGTAGGAAGTGAGTCATGACCACCGTGGACCGCGGGCTCGAGCACGGGCTCGACGAGGGTGTCGCCGCCACCCAGGAGGACCTCGAGAAGGCCGACAACGACCAGCACCCTGTCGGTCACGGCCGGATGCTGCGCAAGGAGGATCCGCGCTTCATCCGGGGTATGGGCAAGTACGTCGACGACATCCAGCTGAAGGGCATGCTGCACCTCGCGATCCTCCGGTCACCCGTCGCGCACGCCACCATCGTCAGCATCGACGTCTCCGCAGCCCAGGCCCACCCCAAGGTCAAGGCCGTCATCACGGGCGCCGACCTGGCCGCCCAGGGGCTGGCCTGGATGCCGACCCTCTCCAACGACGTGCAGGCCGTCCTGGCCACCGACAAGGTGCGGTTCCAGGGCCAGGAGGTCGCCTTCGTGGTCGCGGAGGACCGGTACTCCGCGCGCGACGCCCTCGAGCTGATCGACGTCGAGTACGAGATCCTCAAGCCGGTCGTCGACGTGCGCACGGCTCTCGCGCCGGACGCGCCGGTGATCCGCACCGACCTCGACGGCAAGGCCGACAACCACTGCTTCGACTGGGAGACCGGCGACAAGGCCGCCACCGAGGCGGTCTTCGCCCGTGCCGACGTCGTGGTGTCCGAGGACATCGTCTACCCGCGGGTCCACCCGGCCCCGATGGAGACCTGCGGCTGCGTCGCGGACTACGAGCGGGTCAGCGGCCAGCTCACGTTGTGGACGACCAGCCAGGCGCCGCACGCCCACCGCACCGTCTACGCCCTGGTCTCGGGGTTGCCCGAGCACAAGATCAGGGTCATCGCGCCCGACATCGGCGGAGGCTTCGGCAACAAGGTCCCGATCTACCCCGGCTACGTCTGTGCGATCGTCGCCTCGCTCGTGATCGGCAAGCCGGTCAAGTGGATGGAGGACCGCTCCGAGAACCTCTCGTCCACCGGCTTCGCCCGCGACTACGTCATGCGCGGCGAGATCGCGGCGACCAGGGAGGGCAAGATCCTCGGCATCCGCACCCATGTGATCGCCGACCACGGGGCGTTCAACGGCACGGCAGCCCCGATCAAGTACCCCGCGGGCTTCTTCGGCGTCTTCACCGGAAGCTACGACATCGAGGCGGCCTACTGCTCGATGACGGCGGTGTACACCAACAAGGCGCCGGGAGGCGTGGCCTACGCCTGCTCCTTCCGGATCACCGAGGCCGTCTACCTCGTCGAGCGCATGGTGGACGTCCTCGCCCACGACCTGGAGATGGACCCGGTCGCCCTGCGGCGCAAGAACCTCATCCAGCCCGACCAGTTCCCCTACACGAGCAAGACGGGCTGGGTCTACGACTCCGGCGAGTACGAGCGCGCGCTCGACCTCGCACTCGAGATGGCGGGGTACGACGACCTCCGGGCCGAGCAGGCCGAGAAGCGGGCCCGCGGCGAGCTGATGGGGATCGGCGTCGCGTTCTTCACCGAGGCGGTGGGCGCGGGACCTCGCAAGGACATGGACATCCTCGGACTGGGCATGGCCGACGGGGCCGAGCTGCGGGTGCACCCCACGGGAAAGGCCGTGGTCCGGCTGTCCTGCATGAGCCAGGGCCAGGGGCACGAGACGACGTTCGCCCAGATCGTGGCCGAGGAGATCGGCATCCCGCCCGCCGACATCCAGGTGATCAACGGCGACACCGACCAGACGCCCTTCGGTCTCGGGACCTATGGCAGCAGGTCGACTCCGGTGTCCGGGGCGGCCGCCGCACTGGTGGCTCGCAAGGTGCGTGACAAGGCGCAGATCATCGCCTCGGGGATGCTGGAGGTTTCGGTCGTCGACCTGGAGTGGCAGAAGGGCGCCTTCCACGTGAAGGGAGACACGAGCCGGTCGGTCACCATCGCGGAGATCGCCATGCGGGCGCACGGCGCGGGTGACCTGCCCGAGGGTCTCGAGGGTGGGCTGGAGGCCCAGATCTGCTACAACCCGTCCAACCTCACCTACCCGTTCGGTGCCTACATCTGCGTCGTCGACATCGACCCCGGCACGGCAGTGGTCAAGGTCCGCCGGTTCATCGCCGTCGACGACTGCGGCACCCGCATCAACCCGATGATCATCGAGGGCCAGGTGCACGGTGGGCTGACCGACGGTGTCGGCATGGCGCTGATGCAGATGATCGCCTTCGACGAGGACGGCAACTGCCTCGGCGGTTCGTTGATGGACTACCTGATCCCGACCGCGCTCGAGGTGCCGCACTGGGAGACCGGCCACACGGTGACGCCGTCGCCCCACCACCCGATCGGAGCCAAGGGGGTCGGGGAGTCCGCAACCGTCGGCTCGCCGCCGGCCGTGGTGAACGCGGTGGTCGACGCCCTGAAGCCCTTCGGCGTCCGGCACGCCGACATGCCGCTGACGCCGTCGCGGGTGTGGGATGCCATGCAGGGCCGACCCACCCCACCGATCTGACGAGGCCTGATGACCATGGCCCTCTCCGCGCGCATCGACGAGCTCAGCGCGACCGGCGTTCCCTTCGTGCAGGCCACGGTCGTGCGGGCCCAGGAGCCGAGCTCGGCGCGGCCGGGTGACCGGGCGATCATCCTGGCGGACGGCTCCATCGAGGGCTTCGTCGGTGGTCACTGCGCCGCCGGGTCGGTGCGGACGGCTGCCCTCGACACCCTCGGCTCGGGGGAGAGCATGTTGCTGCGCGTGCTCCCCGACAGTGATGACGTGTTCCCGGAGTCGCCCGGTGCCAGCATCGTGGTCAACCCGTGCCTCTCGGGCGGAGCGCTCGAGATCTACCTCGAACCGCTCCTGCCTGCGCCACTCCTGTACCTGGTCGGCACCTCGCCCGTGGCGGATGCCGTGGCCGACTGTGCGCGCCTGCTGGGTTTCGCGGTCGACCGGAATGAGGCTCCCGCCAGACCGGCGACCGCCGTGGTCGTGTGCAGCCACGGAGGTGACGAGGCCGGAGAGGTGCGCAAGGCCCTCGAGGGCGGGGCGGGGTTCGTCGGAGTGGTCTGCAGCCGCACCCGTGGTCAGGCGCTGCTCGCCGACCTCCACCTGACTCCCGCGGAGGCCGCGCGGGTGCAGGTGCACGTCGGTCTCGACATCGGCGCACGCACCGCACCCGAGATCGGCCTGTCGATCATGGGCGCGATCGTGCGCCGCATCAGGGTCGACGGGATGGTGGCGGACCGGCCGGAACAGGTGGAGGCGCCGCCGGTCCAGGCCGTGGACCCGGTGTGCGGAATGACCGTCACCGTCACCCCCGACACTGCTCACGCGGTGGTGGACGGAGTCGACCACTGGTTCTGCATGACCGGCTGCCGGGACCGTTTCGTGGCGGACCACGCCCCGTGAGCGTCGCGGCCGTCGTGCTCGCCGCGGGCGCCTCCCGCCGGCTCGGTCAGCCCAAGCAGCTGCTCACCTACCGGGGGGCCACGCTGCTCGATGCCACCCTGGCCACGGCCCGGGCGGCCGGCCTGCCGCAGGTCGTGGTCGCCCTGGGAGGGGCGGCGGACGAGGTGCAGGAGGCCGTCGACCTGAGCGGCGTGGACGTCGTGGTCAACCCCGACTTCGGGGACGGCTGCGGCACCTCGATCCGCACGGCCCTGACTCGGGTGCGGCAGGACGCCGAGGGCGTCGTGCTCCTCCTCGGAGACCAGCCAGGGGTCACCGTCGACACCATCGAGGTGCTGGTGGCCGGCGCACGGGGGCACGCCGTCGGCGTCTGCTCGTACGACGACGGGCTGGGCCACCCCCTGTGGTTCGATCGGAGCATGTTCGAGACGCTCGCCGGCCTGCACGGCGACAAGGCGGTCTGGAAGCTCGTCGACGCGGATCGCGACGTCGCACACATCTGGGTCGAGGGCGGCACACCCCGCGACGTCGACACCTGGGATGACTACCAGGCCCTGCTCGGGGACGACGAATGACGGACCTGTCCTCTGCCGAGGAGGTCCGCCGGCGGTTCGATGACCACGGCTACCTCGCGGACGAGGGGATGGCCACGGCGGTCTTCCTCACCCTGCGCCTGGGCTTGCCGCTGCTGCTCGAGGGCGAGCCCGGCGTGGGCAAGACCGCCGCCGCACAGGTGCTCGCGAAGGCTCTCGACGCGCCCCTGGTGCGTCTCCAGTGCTATGAGGGGCTCACGGCGAGCGAGGCGCTCTACGACTGGAACCACCAGCGCCAGCTGCTGGCGATCCGGATCGCCGAGTCGCAGCACGAGCGGATCGGCGAGGCCGACCTG